>JAFTCP010000002.1 GCA_017454625.1 Synergistaceae bacterium | reverse complement strand
GTAAAACTTTTTGTCGCTTTCAACTTTGAACGTCGCCGATTAATCTTCAGGAGTAAAGCTCACAATAACAAAAAGCGATCCCCTGAAACTCTCAGAGAACCGCATTAACTTTAACTTATCTCAGCCAGCCCATACTCTTAATTAATCCGGACCAGTAAGGAAGGCTCAACGAAATTTGAGGAATATACGTTACCAACATCAACGCTACGAACATCATTATGAAAATCGGGACGATATATTTCGTAACGCCCTCAATCTTCACGTTAGCAACTCCACAGCCCACGAACAAGCACGAGCCGACAGGAGGAGTTACTGAGCCAATGCCCAAGTTCGTGATGAGCATTAACCCGAAGTGAACGTCGCTCATTCCAATTCTGCGCGCAATCGGAAGGAATATCGGCACGAAAATTAACACAGCCGGCGTTAAGTCTAAGAACATTCCCATGACGAGCAAGAATACGTTCATGATTAAGAGAATGACATAGCGATTTTTCGACACTCCCATAATCATCTGGGATATTGCGTTAGGAATTCCCGTTCTCGCCATGACGTAAGCCATAATCGACGACGCAGCTATCAAGAATAAAATTGTCGCAGAACTTTTCATCGTGTCAGCAAGAAGGTCATAGAGCGTCTTCAAATCCATCTCGCGATAAACTGCCGCTAACACTCCGCAATAAAGGCACATTACAACTCCGGCTTCTGTCGCTGTAAAAATTCCGGCTAATATCCCGCCCATTACGATGATTACGGCGAAAAGTGAGGGGATTGCGTCAATACAAATCTTGAGTGCTGAGTCTTCCTCTTTAACATTCGATTTCTTGTAACCAAGTCTCTTAGCGAGGATTAAAGCCATGATAGCAACAGCAATTCCCAAAATTCCGCCGACGAAATAACCTCCCATGAATAACGCCGCAACCGAAACTCCTCCCGCAGTGATTGAGTAAAGGATTAACGGACCTGACGGAGGGATTAAAATTCCTGTTGGAGCTGAGCAGATATTTACAGCCGCAGAATAATCCGGATCATAGCCTTCATCTTTCTCCAAAGGTGAAAGGATTGATCCCATCGCTGAAGTTGCCGCGACCGATGAACCGGAGACAGCTCCGAAGAACATATTAGCGAGAACATTCGTAGCCGCAAGATAACCGGGAATTCCGCCGACAAGAAGCCTCGCGAAATGTACAAGCCTCTTAGCAATTCCGCCCTTGTTCATGATGTTTCCGCCGAGTGAGAAGAACGGAAGCGCAAGCAATGAGAAGGAATCCAAGCCGGAGAAGCATTTTTGTGCCGCCGTGAAAGCAAACCCCTCAAACGTCGTAACTCCACTTACACATGCCGCGACTACTGAAGCAATACCAATTCCCGCTGAAATCGGAACTCCGGCAAGTAACATAACGAAGAATGATACGAATAATACGATTGTCGCAGTGATTACCATTATGAATTTTCCCCGCCTTTCTTACTGGTTAAGGCTTGAGCGTATCTAAGCAAACGGGCTATTACTATCATTACTCCGCAGAGAGGCTCAATTAAATACAGTGTCTTCATCGGAATACGCATAACTGATGATACGTTCGTTGCTGTGTTAGATAATTTCATTCCGCCGTAAATGAAGACGTAAACAACGAAGAATAATATGCACGCCTCAATAAAAATATTCAGAATGAACTTGAACGGGCCGCGTGCTTTATCGGTGATTAACGTCAAAGCGAGGTGTTCATCACGGTAGAAGCAGTACGCCGAACCTATCATTCCCGCGATTATTAACACGTAACGCAAAAGTTCATCAGTGAAAGTCGACGGATCTTTGAGAACCCAGCGGCTGAAAATCTGCCAAGTTCCAAATGCAACGAGAATAAACATTGATAACGCCATCAAGAAACGCATGACGGCATCAAGAAATTTTTCAAGCGACTTCAAGTTTTATCAGCTCCTTAAAACAATAAAAGCGGCTCCCTCGTCCTTAAGTTGAGAAAAACCGCTTGTGTCTTCATAATTTATTTTTCCTGTGAGAATTAATTTACTGCCTGGATACGCTCAACGAATGAATAAGTCTCAGGCTCTGACGTTTTCAGCTTCTCATAAAGCGGTGCAACTGCCTCTTGGAATGCTGCCTTGTCAACGTCTCTAACATATTCAACCTTATCGCCGACCTGAGCTTTTACGTCCTCTTCAAACTGTGCCCAAAGTCCGCGATAATTCGTAATCATCTCAGCGGCAGTGTCGTTCATGATTTTTTTCTGCGCGTCGCTCATTTCGTTCCAAACTTTTGTTGAGATTACGATTACGTCAGGTATCATTGTATGCTCGTCATAGCAATAGAACTTCGTAACGTCGGCATGGTCGCGAAGAGCTGTAATGTTGTTCTCTGCTCCGTCGATAACTCCCTGCTGCATTCCCGTGTAAATGTCGCTGTAACCCATGACAGTAGCACTTCCACCGAAAGCGTTCATCATGTCAATAGCCATCTGGGAATCCATCGTGCGGATTTTAAGCCCCTTCAAGTCTGCGGGAGTTCTTACGGCTTTATTCGCTGTGTAGAAGCATCTTGTGCCGCTCTCAAGCCAAGCAAGCCCGATAAATCCGTCCTTCTCAGTGAGCTTGTACATATCCTGACCTTCCGGGCCGTTCATGACTTTGTAGAGATGATCTTTATCACGGAAAACGTAGGGCACTGATACGCAGTTCCAAGCTCCGGCGAAGTTTGCTAACGTTCCTGCTGATACTTTCGTCATTTCGAGCTGGCTCGCCTGAATTTGTGAGACGCAATCCGCTTCACTTCCAAGCTGGCCGTTCGGGATAATGTTAATCGTGATTGAACCGTCGGAAGCCGTGTTGACAGCGTCAGCCCACTGCATCATTGCGATATGGACGGCGTGATCTTCGGCCAAGTTATGAGCGAGAGTGAGGAAGAAACTTTTGTCAGCTGAAGCTCCGGAAGCAAAGGCCATAACCATGACCAGACAAAGCATTATTGAGAGAAACTTTTTCATAAAGAGTATTCCTCCTTTTTAAGGGTAATTTGTAAATGGTTGATTGGATGTGAATATTTTAATCCATGAGAATTTTACGCGCAATAGAAATTTTTCACCTATCACAAGTCCATAGCAAGAAACTTTTTCTCACAACTCAACGTATTTTTGAGCTGACAGCTTTATTCTCTTTGCAAGTTGATAGTTTCGTGATGTTTTATCATGTGAAGAAGCCTTAAGTTCCATAGTCTAACAATAATTTTTCGTGATTTCGTCTTGAAGATTTGCAGCAAGTTAATAGTTGATAACGATATTTCATGTTTTCGCTGTAATTTTGTACGCGATATTTTCATTCAGCCTTGAAGATTTGTATTACGTCCTGCAAGTTCATAGCTAATAATGACTTTTCCCGTCTCCATTGCAATTTTGTCTTGTCAGTGATGAACTCAGCAAATCCCTCACCTTTAATGCTCGACTTCTCAATCATGCACACTGAGTTTTTCGCGATGAATAGATAATAATATTTCTCGTCCTGAATTAATCGTGTCAATTTCGTATAAGCTATGTTCATGCTGCCTTCACCTGAGACTTTGAAGCTGTCATCGTCAAACTCATAATGCATCTCAGGAAATGAATTCTTCCGGGCCTGAACGACTTTATCAGCTCTGACCTGAGCAGGAAAATCCACACTGACAATCAGCCAAGCTCCGAGCGCGATAAAAATTCCTCGTGCCCAGATTGGAAGCGCAAACATCACGGCCAATATTACGAACACGAAGCCGATTACAAGCCTTAAGATTATTCGGGGCTTGTCGTAAGAGAGATATTGAGTTTTGTAGAGAGTGTTGATAGTTTTTTCGTTGTGAGTGATTTTGCCGGAATATTGCATCGTAAAAATTTTTCCCCCTGTAAAATAATTATTGAGGATTATAGCTTACGTGTAAGATATTTTTGCTGGGAGTAATTTTTCCCATCATTATGAACTATACACGCTTCTTGCTTGATATTTTCGTCGTGAGTAAAGCATGTTATAATTCTCCCGTCAATATGAAACAAATTCAGCTCCTCACGTAATTTTCTCTTGACAATACCCCCCCCCCTATTAAGTATAATACGTATCAATTCAATAAATCTTCAAGTCTTCACTGGGAAATTATTTTATCAATCACGCCTGATAGTTTCTTCTCATGCTTACATGAAAGGAGGTGTGTAATCCATGATGGGCGGAAACTTCGGAACTGGAAAATTTATAACCAAACAAGTCTACGGAGTTGCAAAAGGAGCCTATGAAGCATACAAAGCTCCTGAAGGTGAAAAGGCATCAGCATTTCAGAAGGGCTATAAGGAAGCGACAGAGAGTAACGAAGGAAAAATAGCCGACTTAATTGTTGGGATTATAGCGAAATAATGAAAGGAGGTTAAACTCATGGGATTGAAAGATATTTTAGGCCCGATTATCAGCGCACCTGACGTAAAAGCTCCTGAGCCAGAAATTCCGGACGTTGTCAAAAAAGTTGTTGGCACCATCATTGACGTAGAAAAAACTATCGTGATGACAGAAGATGATGATTAAGCAATAAGTTTTCGTTAATGAATGAAAGGAGGTGTTCTGATAATGGGATTTTTCTCTAAGGCTAAAGATACTGCAAGTGCGGCTTGGGACTGCAAAAAGGAAATCGCTGCCGGCATAGGTTCAGCGGCAATCGGCGACGACTCTCTAACCACGAAAGCTACAAAAGCTGTCGTTAATACCACGACGATAATATCAGCTTACGAACGAGGCCGTAAAAAAGGCAAGTAATCAATCTCGGCTATCCTGCCTTCAGTGTAACAGCTGAGGGCAAAATTCATCATAAG
>JAFTCP010000074.1 GCA_017454625.1 Synergistaceae bacterium | reverse complement strand
CGCGAGGACATCACCTATTGAGTAGTTGCGAATATGGCCCATGTGCAAAGCTCCGGAAGGATAAGGGAACATCTCAAGACAGAAAAATTTTTCTCTCGACGTGTCAGTGTGAGATTGAAAGCATTTTGACGAGTTCCAGTTGTTTTGCCATTTCGATTCTATATCGTGAAAATTATAAGGCATTAAGAAATTTTTACCTCCTAATGAAAATTTTATGATTTTGCGCAATTATACAACATGAATTTTTCACCTTGACTTTCAGCGTAATTTTATTAATTCTATTCGGCCCTCACAACTTCACTGTTAAGCTAAGTTATTCGCAAAATTTTCATGCTATAATTCATACCAATTCACAATAAGGACGGTTGACAAATCCAAAATGAGCAGCAAAACGAACTCAGGAGAACTATGCTTTGATGTAAAATTTGAAGAATATGAGCATGAACGGCTTGATGAAATTTATGATATTGTCGCGCAATATTCGGAGATGGCGAAAAACGAGCAGTATTTTCTGAACGGCATAATACGATACTTCAAGCCCGAAAAAATATTAGAAGTCGGAATTGCAAGCGGCGGCGGCACTGTAAAAATCCTCAACGCGATAAAAGATTTACCCAATTCACATTTAACTTCGGTTGACTATTGCGAAAAACGTTATGGCGGCAATACAGATAAACTTTCAGGCTACTTAGTTGATGAACAATTTTCACACTTAAAATCAAAATGGACAGTTTACAGGGGCGGAGACATTTCGCGTTTCATTGAGAAAATCGGCGGAGATATTGATATGCTCGTTCTTGATACTGCTCATATTCACCCATGGGAGACGCTGAACTTTTTATGCGTTCTGCCGTTCATGAAACGTAACAGCTGGGTAGTTCTCCATGATATAAATCTTGAATGCATGAAAGGACGTGAAGATGATTTAGCATGCCGGTATTTATTCTCTCATGTCGTCTCTGACGCTAAGATTATGCCGGTCTCGGATTATGAATTTTATTTTGCCAATATCGGAGCATTTCGTGTTACTGATGACACCGTTAAATATGTTCGCAACTTGTTCGAAAGTTTACTTAATCCCTGGACTGCTATGCCTGAAGTATTCGATAAACGAGTTTTCCCTGACGCTACCCCGATGCTGCCTGAAGATTTGCAAAACATCAAGAATATCATTAATAAATATTATCCTGACTATAAAGACTATTTCGAGCACATAATTGAAACACAAAACTTAATCGTCAAGCATAAAACGGAAATTCATAACAGCTTCAGCAAAAAGTGGGAACGTAATTTTCCTTGGAGCTTTCGTATATTTGACAGCATATATCGATTCACGATGCGAACCCTGAGAAAAATTTTACTTGGTAATCCTTCATTACACAATCTATATAGGAAAATCAAATATTCAATCGTGAAACATTAACGCCCGGCCTCAATTTCGCCGAGTTTCTCTTCAAAGCCGTAAATTGTCGGATCAATCGTATCAACAGTTTCGTTAAGCTCCTCCATCAATCTAAAATGTTTATCGCGGGGGAGCTGATTTGCAAACCGTTTAATCTTCAACAACGCCTGCAAGTAATTCCGCTCATACTGAATAATCATCTTTGCGGCCATTAACGCGCTCGGTGAAGCCTCATCAAGAAATAATCTCGCCATCTCAAGATTTTCTTCAACTTCCATCTCGTCATACCAGATTTCAGCAAGAATATTCCTAAATCGTGTTCGTTCGCTTCCGTGCGCTATTTTTCGGATTTCACGGTCAATCTTCTTCATGCCGGCTTCAAGCTCATTCACAACATCATCAACATTCAGAGCTGGCAGGGAAAATTCGGCGATGTATTCAGCTTCGTATTCAAGTAAAGTTTGCTGACGTAATAATTTCCCGAACGATGGCCGGAGTTTAATCACAGCAGGTTCAAGTTTCTTAGCCATTAACTTTTTGAAGACAGTTCCGGTTTTGAAGGGCTGACATTCATACGGGGAATCCTTAAGCCACGCGACATAACCTGGATCGAATAAGCCCTTACGTCCTGCACGTCCTGACATCTGGAGAAATTCATTCTTCGTGATTGGTGAGATGCTGAAATAGTTTACAAGCTGAGCAAAGATTACGAACTGAGCGGGAAGATTTACGCCAAGTGCAAGAGCATTAGTTCCGCATACGACATCAAGCAATCTTTCACGAAACGCCGACTCGACTAACAACTTTTCTTTCGGGAGCATGCTTCCGTGATAAAGTCCGACCCCTTTTAAGAGGCATGCTGACATTTTCTTGACTTCGAGGATTTCCGCAAGCTCATTCAAGCGTTTAACATTCTGAGGGGAAATTCTTTTTCTCGTCGCCGCAATCTTGTCCGCCAAATCAATAACTCCCTTATGCGAGAAAAGAAAGACTAAAGCGTCGTGGACATTATGAACTTTCACGGGGTTATCAGGCTGAAAAATTAACGCAGTAATTCTCGTTTTGCTGGCATGCATGACAAAATCACGCTGGCAAATCTCCGATAAATATTTCCCAACGTTCTTAATGCTTCCGAGTGTCGCTGACATTACCAAAATCGGCGTGTCCGGGTTCGTGTATCTTATGCCGTCAATGTAAGTTCTCGCTCTGTCGCTGTCATTGAAGATGTAATGAAACTCGTCGACGATTAATTTTTGGCCGGGCTTGCTGGCGTATTTCATCGTGTAAATTTCCTGAGTGCAGCAGATTATTCCGGCTCCCTCGTTGCGTTTGAAGTCTCCCGTTTCAAGTCCAACGTCAAAGCCCATTCTTCGCAGGTCTAAATATCTCTCGTTGCTTAAGGCTTTAATCGGAGCGGTGAAGATTATTCTTGAGGCTTCAGGCTGAGTGTTAATGCTTCCGTCGAGGTTTAATATTCCTGCCCATAAGTAAGCGACTAAAGTTTTTCCCGAACCTGTTGGGGCTGATAATACCGCGCTTTGATTGTTGATGTGATGATAAGCCGAAATTTGCCAGTCGTAAAAATTTATTTTCTCCAAATTATTATTATCCCTGTTTATCCTTCATGAAATTAATACGGGGCAGTTCATAAGCCGGGTTCTGTGTGAAAGACGGCCATTTATCTTGAACACTCCTCGCGGAATGCCTTTAGCGATCGTACCCTGAGAAAAGCGGGCCGCTTTAAATCTCGCTATTCGATCTTGCTTCGGATGGGGCTTGCAAAGCATGTAACTTGCGTTACACCTGGTGGGCTCTTATTCTCACCATTTCACCATTGCCAGAGATTATTAATCCCGGCTGTATAATTTTCTGTTGCGCTATCCTGCGAATTGCTTCGACTGGACGTTATCCAGCATCCTGCCCTGTGAAGCCCGGACTTTCCTCCGTAAAAATTTTCGGCGGCCGTCTGAACTGCCCTTGTGAGTGAGATTTTACCACAGCAATAAACTTTATACCGAGAATTTCAGCTTTTATTAACTATTAATATTATCCCCCAGCAACATGAGAGAGCATATGAGATGAAGAGTACACGAGGCATGAGGGAGCATATGAGTTATGAGAGGAAGAGTACACGAGATATGAGAAAAGTCTGACATACGGTCGGAACCCTCCGGCTACGCGCAACGACACATTCGGTGTCCTTGCCCCACCCGCCCCCAAAATCCTCGTATTAACTCGCAAACTGTCTATAAATTTCCGCGAACATATCAACGCTCGACGCTAAAATCTCATCGTTGAAGTCGTAATCTCTCGTATGAATTGCCGGATAACTCTCACCGTTGCCGACGTAAAATATTGCTCCGTGAACTAGCTTCGTGTAAAATCCGAAGTCCTCAGATGCTCGTATTGCTTCAGGCATGTCAATAACCTTCAAACCTAAAGTTTTTGCCGCCGTCCTGACACGTCCAACGCAGGATTTATCGCTCAAAGTCTCAGGGAAATAATCACAACTAGACACTTCAACCAAAAGTGAATTTTCCCGCGCTAAATTCTCGGCCAATTTCACGACAGCATTACGAAAAGTTCTCATGTCGTCTTCTCGTTCAGCCCTTAGTGTTAAAGAGAGTTCGCCTTCACCTGGAGAAATCCCGAAGTTCTTTTCGCCGAGCTTAATATTTATTATCGTGCATAAAATTTTTCGGTCTGAATATTTTTGTGAGACAGCTTCAATCTCCGAGATTAATTTTGCGATTGAGTATGCCGGATTAATTCCCTTCTCCGGTTCGCTTGCGTGTGAAGTTTTGCCCGTGAATTTTATAGTTAATCCGGCTGAAGCACACTGACATAATCCCTCACGGACAACAATGCTTTTCTCAGGCCATCCGCTCCAATTATGAAACGTGTAAATCTCGCTGATGCTCCGTTCACGCAAAAGATTTGCACACTCACGAGCTCCTTGTCCTGTCTCTTCGGCATGCTGAAAGATAAGATAAACTGAACGCTTAACGTCAATATCCTCAAGCTCAAGCCCCAATCCGCAGAGTGCCGCACAATGCCCGTCATGACCGCATTTATGAGAAACTCCGGGATTTCTTGAAGCATATGGAAGATTTATTTTCTTGTTGACTGGGAGCGTATTCATGTCCGCACGAAAATCTTTTGCCTCTGTATCATCAATTTGAATATTTATCCCCTCGTCAATCGGCAGAGCATCCATGTCCGCACGAAAAGCAATCGCCTTAGTTCCTTCAACGTAATGTGAAGCGTAAAACCATTTGCCGCAATCTATCACTGCAAGTTTCGTATTAGCCTCAAGAAAACTCATTAATCGGCGCTTAGTCTGAGTTTCATTCATTGAGAGTTCAGGGTATTCGTGAAGCTCATGACGCAAAGCAATAATCTTCTGCAAGTTCTCAGTGTTCAAATCATAATCACCTCGCGTTGAATAATATCACTTCACAAGCCCATAACTCCGAATAAAATTATCCCGACAATCGCGCTGAACAATAAAACTTTCGGGATTGACACTTTGAACTTCAACAGCAGGACTAAATCGACAACTCCAAGTATCAGCGAAGGAATATGAATTTTCGCGTTCTCGTCAGAATAATTTACCAGCATCAAGTCAATCACAACTCCTGCGACCATTCCAACACAAGCCGGCCTGACTCCCGTCATAATCTGCGCTAATCTCTTATTCTTCCTGAAATGTTCAATAAATACCGCCGCCAATGCACAAAGCGTGAATGTCGGAGCAAGTGCCCCCATGTTAGCAATAAACGCTCCCGGTAATCCCGCCGCCCTCATTCCCGCGAAAGTCGCACAGTTCAAGCCTAATGGTCCCGGTGTCATCTCGGCAATCGCGACAATATCCGAGACTTCCGAAGCCGTCATCCAGCCGTGAGAGATCATTTCACTGGAGATTAACGGTATCATTGAGAGGCCCCCGAAACTCGTAAAGCCGATCTTGACAAAGCTCCAGAAAAGTTCAAGCAACAACATCATAATTTTTTATCCTCTCGTAATATTCGCAGACGATTAACCCTAATATTGCTCCGATTACGACAAGCCAAACGCAGCTTACACGCAGGAAGAAATAAAGCCCGAACATTAACGCCGCAATCAAGTAACACGGAGGAACTTTGAACGCGCTCTTAATCATTCCCATCAACGCGCTCAAAATTACGGGAGCTACAGCAGTTCTCACACCTCGCATCGCTGACGCTACCCACAAATTATGCTGAAATGCCGCGTAAAAACTCGTTATCATTATCAATATTATCATCGGAACCGTAATCATCCCGAACATGCAGGCAACTCCGCCCCAAAATCCGGATATTCTGTGCCCGTAAAGCATCGCTATATTCCCTATCATAGTTCCCGGAAGACTTCG
>JAFTCP010000073.1 GCA_017454625.1 Synergistaceae bacterium | reverse complement strand
CGTGAGGGTGTCGAACTTGTGATTAATGCTCAAGCTGGAGTAAAGGCTAATACGACTACAAGAAGCGGCGGAGGAATGCCGAGAGTTCCTGGTGCACCGAGAGTTCCCGGAGCTGGAAGGGGCGGCGGTGGTCCGAGATAAAAAATTGATAAATTTTCCCTTCGGCCAATCCTCAACCGAAGGGATTTATTCATCTATAGCTTTACGCAAGAAAATCAAAACTCTTCTTGCTCTTTACATTCTCTCTCAATAACGGAGCCTCTTCATTATCCTCATGCTTCTTCTGCTCCGTATGCACAAAACTATCACGCGAATTATTTTGTCCCTGCCCTTCGCGTTCGTCGTTATCTGTCTTCCTGTGAACACGCTGGGCCTCTTGCATCTTCTCTGACGCTTGAACCCTCTGAACCGTTCTTATCCCCTCGCGGATTATTTCTTGACTTTGTCCTGTGTCCTGCGCAACAGCTAAAGCATTCGGGGCATGATGAGTTTGGGCCTCAACGTTCAAATTCGACATTAATATACTAACTGGCTGCATAATTTATCCCCCAATCCGTCCGGCCATGTAATCATACGGCTTCAAAACTATCGCGCGCTTCTCATCGTCAGCAACAAACGACGTAAATTTACACGGCTCATGAACAAGATAATTCAATCCTCGTATAGATATAAAAACTCCTCCGTAACATATCTCTTTTACCCTGACAATTCCCTTATCACGCACTAAAGCTAACTGCTCATCAAGCGCGTCTAACTCCTTCTGCATACTCTCACGGGCCGCCTGCAATTGAAATTTCATCTTCGTCAAATTCATAAGCATCACGCGTTTATTGTCGTCTAATTGGCCCTCAGCTTCTAACTTTTTCAGCAAATTCAAATTCGGTTCAACGCGTTCAAGATTTTCATCACAGCGCTTAATCTCTGCCGTGAAAACTTTTCGTTTCTCTAATTGTTCAGGAGGAAGCCCAACAACAACTTCGGTCTTCGTTCCCATTTCAGAGCCTAGAACGTTGCACGCAACTTCAAGCCCCGCTTCAATCCTGCCGCCGGTAATCTGCGAATGTTTGCCGGAGTCCAAAGCTATAACGGCCCTTTGTGCGTATAAATGACTGTGCAAAATCGCGTTCTTGACTAAGATACTTCCGCCAGCTCGGATTGTCGCCTGATCCCCAAAACTTAAGCTGATATCATGATTTGCCCGCAAAGTTCCCTTACCCATGCCGCGAACTCCGCCTTGAACGACAATATTTTCCTGGCTGTCAATATCTGCTCCCTCAACAGTCCCGAAAATTTCAATATTTCCCTGTGCGACAACATGAAATCCCTCACGGACTGAACCGTGAATTTTTACGCCGCCCGTGAAATCTATACTGCCAACCGCAAAATCTATATCCCTGTGAATATCAAGCTCAGGAAGAACTAATAATTTTCCCCTGTCATTCTTCAACTGGCCTTCAGCACTGGCCAATAACGACAAAGGATTTTCCTCATCGCGTTTCAAGCCCTCGCCGAAAGAAAAATCTACGTTTCTTACAGTTTTAGCCTTCGCGACGGCTCCTGTTACGTCCATACCGTTTTTGCCATTTTGAAGAGGATGCTTTATCGCAACTTCCTGGCCTGGATGAACAGTTACGATCGTGCTTCGGCTCCAAAAATCTATTTTCTCGTCGTCCCGGACTTCAAACGGTTTATCAGGGTCCTTCAACAGCTCGATATAAGCATCCCGCCCCTCAACAGGAGCTACTCCGCTGGCAACAACAACAGCCTCATCTGCAAGTTTGCGCGCTAACAAAGATTGAATTGCTATATTGTCAATTCCGACTTTTACGCCGTGAGACTGCAGAGCTTTCACAACTTCCGCTTCTGTAGGCCACGGCTTGGCAAAAAACGGCGGTTCAATCTTTACGCTCGCTGTCATCTTGTCCGCTGAAAGTGTTACGTGAACTTTCGCATCCTTCTCAAACGCAGGGTTGCGAACACAGACTTTGCAGGTCTCGCCGTCCTTAATAAATTTTCTTACAGCCTTAAAATCATAGCGGACAATCCCATATTCCTTCAGAAATGCATAAACATCGTTTTCTTTGAAGCCGCGTTCATAACATGATAAATATATCCCGTCAGGCTTGGCCTCAAGATAAAAAATTTCCTTGTCGAACATTCCCCCTCAGCTCCTCACATATTCAGCTTCGCACGCATTTTTGCCCGCAATAAAGTTAATGCTTTCCCGTGTATCTGTGAAACTCGGCTCTCCGAAACTCCCATAACTTGGCCGATTTCCTTTAACGTTAAGCCCTCGTAATAATAAAGGCTCAACATTTGCTTTTCACGTTCAGGCAATTCGCTCAATGCTTCCGTTAATTCCTGTTTCTCGCTTTCCTCATCAAGATACTCCGAAGCTCCAGGACGATCGTCAGCTAAAGTCGCCTCAATCGAAACATCCCCGTCATCAAGCGGCGTGGTGTCATCAAGCGAAGTTACGTAACCCCGTGATGCTAAATCCTGAACCTCGTAATATTCTGCCTCGCTAAAGCCGAGTTCAGACATTACGGCCTCATCGTCAACTTCTCCTTTATCGCGCAAAACTTTTTCTACAGCCTTGTTCAACTTCTGGACTTTTTCACGCCCGGAACGAGAAAACCAATCACATTTTCGCAGTTCATCAAGTATTGCGCCTCGTATTCTCGGGATTGCGTAAGTCTGAAACACAAAACCTTTGGAAGCATCGAATTTATCTACAGCGTCGAGAAGTCCGAAAACTCCAAAGCTCAATATATCCTCGTAATCAAGTCCAACCGGCGGAGTTACTGACATTCGGGCTATTACGTATTTTATCAACGGTAAATATTTCAGGACTAAAGAATCACGGGCCTGCAGCGAGCGAGTGCGTGTAAATTCATCCCACAAAACTTTTTCTTCCGAAGGGCTCATATCTCATTCTTTCCCTTCTTGAGAGTTTTCACATTAAGCATCCTGTTATATATCATCCTGCCTTTTATGCCGCTTGTGCCAAAAGTAATTAATTTTTTTCTCCTCATATCTCATTAATTCCCTTCCCAAGCGTCTTAACTTTCAGCATCCAGTTACTTGTTGAAAACTCTATCGTCCGGCCTTTATTCCCGCCTGTGTCAGAAGAAATTAATGCTATTCCCATTCGCAATAATCTATTCTTGGTCTCGGCAACATTTTTTGCTCCAACCGTCAAGAAATCAGCCGAAGCACCAGGAAGCGCGAACATTTGAGCCCCTCCGGCAATCTTCGCTTTAATCCGGCCTTTCGTGGCTCCCTTTTTTAACATCTCTTCGATAAGCGCAGGAACAGCCGTATCCGCAAACTTCCCGATTTTTTCTGCTCCACCCAAGCCGCGACTTAACGGAAGCATTATATGAGCCATTCCCGCAACTTTCGCGAAACTGTCATAAACTACAAGCCCAATGCATGAACCTAATCCAAGTGTAATTAATTTCACAGGGGCAGGAACTACAAGTAAATCGGCCATTCCTAGAACTATACTGTTTTCTGCCATCAGTCCACCTTCAATCTATTTTCAGTCTACCTTCAATTTTTTCAGCAAGAGTTCTAAACTTTCAGGGTCAGGAAGCAGAATTATTTGACCGGAAATTTTTCGCCCGGCTTCAAGCCCCTCAACTTTCAGCTCTGTGTTCACAAGTAAGGCTGTCTCGCCCATTTGGCCGTATATCGAAGCTACGACATCCAATATTGAACTCAACATGTCATGAGCAACTCCGGGAACGCTGATTTGATGCTGAGTTCCAAGCAAAATATTTATCGCGTTCAGGAATGAGCTTAATACTATATTCCCGACCTCTGTTAATGCGCTGTCTGTCATCTCCGGCGGAATTTCACTAATCGGGATAAACGTCCCAAATTGCTGCTTTAACAACATTTCCACCATTAAACCTGCGTCATCTTCGGGCTGAATAAATATCAAGCTGCATTGAAAGCCTCCCGTTGAACGCACGAATACGGCCCCGACAATTTGCATAGGATCCCCGTAATGTTCAGCAAGCTCATAAATCGAGACAAGCTCAGTTTCAGGAACGTCCATTTGTATCATGTGGCCCAAAAGCCCGCTTAAAGCTGTAGCCGCGTTGCCGGTGCCGATATTCCCGACTTCTTTTATCGCATCGAGCTGTAACGAATTGAACGATGCTAATTCTGACATCTTAAACTTTTACCCCTTCGTTGAATAGAATGAAGCAACATCAAGAATTAATGCAACATTCCCGTCGCCTAAAATCGTTCCGCCCGTTATTCCGTCAATCTTGGATAAAAATTTTCCGAGCGACTTAATGACTATTTCCTGCTGACCGATTAACTGACTTACGATGAAGCCGATTTTATTTTTGCCGATTTTCACGACAACAACAGGATATTCTTCTCTGTCGCGCTCTAAGTCCTCAGTGCCGAGAATGTCGCCAAGAATATTTAACGAGAGAACTTCACCGCGTAAAAGCGTCGTCGGTTCACCGTGAACTGTCTTGATGTCCTCTTTGCGAACCATTATTGTCTCTTCAACGTTTTCAAGGGAAATTGCGTAAGTCTCATCGCCGACTTTGATTAACAGCGACAAAACGATTGCGAGCGTCAACGGAAGGCGAATATAAACGTGAGTTCCTTCGTTCTTTTTGCTGACTAAATCGAATTGGCCTCCGAGCTGTTCAACCTTCGTCTTGACCGCGTCCATTCCAACGCCGCGTCCTGATAAGTCCGTAATCTGTTTAGCCATGCTGAAGCCGGGAAGCAAAACAATCTGAGTAGCCTCGTCGTCGCTCATGATGTTAGCTCTGTCTTCCGTGATAATTCCTCGTTCGATGGCTTTTTTCTTGACTTTGTCCGGGTCAATTCCTGCGCCGTCATCAGAGACTTCAATTACAACTCCTGAGCCTTCCTGATATGCCGCAATTTTCAATATTCCCTTCTCAGGTTTGCCGAGTGCTTTACGTTCGTCGGGATGTTCGATGCCGTGATCCATAGAGTTACGGATTAAGTGAACCATAGGATCTCCGATTTCATCAATTACAGTCCTGTCAAGTTCGGTGTCCTCGCCTTCGAGTACAAGCTCAACATTTTTATTCAGCGTCTTGCACAAATCACGGATTAAGCGCGGGAACCTATCAAACGTGAAACTGACGGGGACCATTCGCAACTTCGTAACGAGTTCCTGAATGTCGCCGGAAATTCGGCCCAATTGCGAAAGTGTATCGTCAAACTGTCTTAATCTCGACTCCTGAACAAGCCTCTCAATTCTCGCGCGGGAAATCACAAGCTCACCGACCAAGTTCATTAACGTATCAAGTCGGCCAATATCAACCCTGACTGTCTGAGAACCTTTCTTTGCGCCTTCTTTTTTCGCTGGAGCGGCAGGCTTCGGAGCTTCGGCGGCAGGAGCTGGAGCGGCTGGAGCGGCTTGGGCTGGAGCTTCGGCGGCTGGAGCAGCTTGGGCTGGAGCTGGAGCAGGTGCGGCAGTCTCATCAACTTTCACTTCGACGACATCAGCAGTCTGGACATCACCGATTTTCTCAATCGCGGCTTTGACTTCCTCAGCAGGTGCGGGAGTTGCAACGTAAACGGTAAAATCAAAGTCGAACTCCTCTTTCTCTAACGCTTCAGTTCCCGGCTCAGACCTGAAAATCTCGCCTATCTCCTCAAGACGATTTACGACCATGTAAGCACGAGCAGCCTTGAGCAAACAGCTCTGCGACAACGTTACATGAACACTGAAAGCATTAGCGCCTTCCTCGTTGGCTTTCTTGACCCACTCGTTATCTTGATTTGAGACGAGCTGACCACCTGAACTTTCCGGAGCAGGTGCTGCCGCAGGTTTGGGAGCATCAGCGGGCTTCTCATTGCGTAAATCCGCAACCATTTCCGAAACGTCAATATGCGCATCATTACCGCCGCCCCTGATAGCATCAGCCATCTCCTGCAACGTGTCCAAGCCCTGAAAGAGCCTGTTCATGTCGTTTTCAGCCAACGGACGAGTTCCCTTACGCGCGGCATCAAGTCTGTCTTCCATCGCGTGAGTTAAGCCCATCATGTTAGTGAAGCCCATAGTCCCGGCCATTCCCTTTAGAGTATGAGCGGCACGGAAGATTTCATTAATTACATCCATGTCGGTCATATTCTTTTCAAGCGCTAAGAGTAAATCATCTAATCTTTTTACGTTATCGTCAGTCTCATCAAGGAAAGCTCCGAGATACTGACTCATATCCATATCGGCCAAGTTAAGTATTCCCCCTTCTTAGTTTTTAACAAGTCTTACCATTGCTTCAGGAATTTCATTCAGCGGCAGAACTTCGTCAACAACTCCAGCGTCAACAGCGGCTTTAGGCATTCCGTAGACGACACAGGTTTTCTGACTTTCCGCGAGAACGTAAGCTCCCTTTTGATGAAGCACCATAGCTCCGTCGGTTCCGTCTCGTCCCATTCCTGTTAAGATTACGCATAAGACATTGCCGCCGTAATTATCAGCTACACTTTGGAACATTATATTAGCTGCGGGCTTAACGCTCAAAACTGGAGGCCTGTCATCAAGCGCACAAATCGCTGAACCTGCACGCCGTTTTATGACTAAGTGTTTTCCACCTGGAGCAATTACTACACGTCCGGGCTTTAATGTCAATCCGTCGAAGCCTTCTACAACTTCAACTTTCGATGTCTCGTCAAGCCTCTTTGAGAATGAGCCTGTAAATTCTTTCGGCATATGTTGAGTTATCACGATTGGAACAGGAAAATTTTTCGGCAGTTTCGGGATTAACTCACTCAAAGCCATTGGCCCGCCCGTCGATGAAGCAATCGCAACAATATCACGTCTTCCGCTTGAAACTGGAGCTGTCATTCTCCTAAAATCTGAAGCCGGCGCAATATTCCTCATGTATCCCCGCACTCTTGCAGTGGCAGAGGTTATAACTTTATCAATAATTTCCTGCCCGATGTCCTTAATATTCAGCGAGATTGTTCCGGCCGGTTTTCCTATGAAGTCCACGCATCCAAGCGCAAGAGCTTTCAACGTTGCTTCTGCTCCGGCCTGTGTCATTGAGCTTAACATTAATACGGGCATGGGCTTAGTCTTCATAATTTCCTCAAGAGCTTTCAACCCGTCCATATTCGGCATTTCTACGTCCATAGTTACCAAATCGGGATTTAAAGCAGCAACTTGGGCCAGAGCGTCTTTGCCGTCTCGTGCCGTTCCGCATACTTCTATTCGGGGGTCAGAGTTTAATATATCGCTGATGAACTGCCTCATTAATGCGCTGTCATCAACAACTAAGACACGAATTTTTTTATTAGCCATTATGATTTTCTGCCGGCTTTTTTGTCAGCAGTTCGCATCCTCCCTTCTCAAAATTTTTTGATTGTGAATAGTTTATTATAGCTTTATATTTTATTTCTGGCTTAATATTGTTTTAACGAGTTTTCGGAAAAATCCTCCCATTCCTGAATTTTTCGTCGTAATTTCCTCTTTCTTGATTTTTACTCCTTCGCAAAGCCTCAATAATTCCCCTGCCAAATTTCTAACGCATATGCTGGCTTTTGATGACGGCTCTGTTCGATAAAAAATTTTGCAGTTTCTTACGTTTCTTTCAACAGCGTCATCCTTCAAGACATATCCCAAGTAAACTGGAGCATTTCCTAAATATTGCATTGATATACGCCTGATACGTTCGGCAACTTCTCCGGCTTCCATGCTTGAGGACACTGAATTTACAACTAGCATTAATCCGCTTGCAGGTGTTGTTCCCCATGCGGCGGCTCCGAGTGATTTTATTACACCGTAAGCGTCCCGAATGCTTGTAGGCTCAGGAGTTGTAACGAGTATCGTAATTTCAGAAGCATATGCGAACGACAAAACGCCTTTGTGAATTCCTGCTCCTGCGTCCATAATAATATAATCCGAGATGTCCTCAAGTTCTGATAACGACGTGAATAATCTTTCCATTTCAAACTCGGTCAAGTCAGCAATCTCCTTAATCCCGAAGCCTCCAGGAAGCAGGGAAACTGAACCGTTCATGTCAACAGCACGCTGTGAAGTTCGAAAATGTACGAGAATTTCATTGAGATTTCTTGAGCCGTCTAATAAATTTTCAATCGTGAATTTAGCCTTAGAAACTCCGCAGATAATATCAAGATTGGCCATGCCTAAGTCAGCATCAATCAGAGTAACTTTTTTTCCAAAATCAGCGAGTGCGAAAGCTAAAGCAGCAGCGATATTACTTTTGCCCACGCCGCCTTTTCCGCTTAAAATTGATATTGAGCGTAAGCCTGAAGTTCCGAGTGATTTATTGTTGTTTAGAACCATTTGCCTTAAGTCTCCAGCTTGGTCAGATTTGTAATAATATTCGAGCATTATCGTTTACGTTCCTGTTCAGATTTCAGGAGGAAGTCGGCAATTTTTGATCCTGTCGCTGTCTCAATATCTTTAGGGACGTTCTGCCCGACTGTCAAGAACGATACGGGACAGCCTATGACCTGTTGAATATTGAAGATTGAGCCGTAACTTACAGTTTCATCAAGTTTTGTGAATAATAAATGCGAAACTGGAATATTCGGAATATGTTCAACAACGTCGAGCATGTCATTATATTTCATGTTAGCGGCCAAGACTAAATGAACAGCGTCCGGGATGAATGCATTATATAAATTTTCAAACATGTCCATATTCTTTTTGTCGCGTTGAGAGCGTCCTGCTGTGTCGAGCAATATAATATCTGAATTTTCGTGTTCATCAACGACCTGTTGAATAGTATTAATGTCAAATATAATTTCAAATGGAACTCCTAAAATTTTTGCATAAGTCTTCAACTGTTCAACCGCCGCAATTCTGTATGTATCACTCGTAAGCAATAAAACTTTCTTATGTTCCCAGAGTGCTTTTATCGCGGCCAATTTCGCAATCGTCGTAGTTTTTCCCACGCCTGTCGGGCCTAACAGCATAACTTTACGGCCTCCAATTGGATCATTGCCTCCGTCAGCAGAACAGGGAATTTGTGCGGCAAGCCATTTATTGAACTGTAACTTTTTATTCTTGTCCTTGCGCGCTGAAATTGAGTAATCGGCCAATAACTTACGGATATATTTTTCGTCGACTTCTGAGGATTTAAGCCTCGCTTCGATACTGTCCGCGTCAGGTGTAGGCGTAAAAGTCGGCTGAAAGTTAGAATTTCTCTGCACATTTGCACTAACGCCATTTTCGACAGCCGTAATTCTCTGAAGGAGCAAATCTATTCTATCAGCTAATGCCCCGACTTGTTCACGTAAAAGTTTAGCGTCATCGTTGGTTATAGCCTGAGTTTGCGGCTGAGGCTGAGGCACGGGAGCTTGAACTTGAGGCTGAGTAATTGCCGGAGCCGGAGGAACTTGCACGGGAGCGGGTCTCGTCGTTAAGCCGTAAGCATTTCTTAAGCCTTCGGGTGAAATTTTGAGATTATCCGTTCTGTAGCCTTCATCGCCGAGTTCAGCCGCAGGAGACGGAGCAGGAGCAGACGGAGCAGGAGCAAGATTGCCGGTAGAACGTTCCTTGAACTCCATTAACTTTTGAAACGCAATTAAATTCTCTCGCCGAGTGTCTTCGTCCATCGTTGAAGTCGATGAAGATAAATTTGCAGGCTTGGGCTTAGGCGCGGGCTTGGGATTGTCGTCCTCTAAAATTCCCGCAGTAACTTTCAGCACAGAACGTTGAAAGAGACCTAAAACTCCTCCTTCTTTTATCATCTGCGTAGAGAGAATGACGGCATCACGCCCTAAACGTTCAGCGGCAAGTCTCAGGGCTTCAGCGTCATCTTTTGCGGTAAAAGTTATCTGGTTAGTTACGCGCATAATAACGCTCCGACTTCTTTTGTGGAGAGAACTCCAGCATCACGGCCCAAAATCCCGGCATAATCTTTGAATGTTATATGATTAGTTATGCGCATTATGAAACATCACCACGTAAAACGCTGTCATAACGCCCGGAGACATCTCTAGCCAGAGAATAAGCATCAGCGGCCTCAATCAGCAGAGTATCAGGACCGTCAAATCTTCGAGCCGTAAATGTCAAAATTGCGTCTTTCCCCTTCGGTTCTCTCTGGGCGTAAAATTTTGCGGCTTCAGCTATAACGCTGTCGAACTCTCTAGAATTTGCGGCGGCGGCTAAAACGCTGTCAAAATTTATTGGGCCTGAGATTTCATCAGGGAGACTATCAAGCCTTACTGATTTTTCAGCATCAGCGAGGGCACTATCGAATTTCCTGGAATTTACAGCGTCATCTTGTGGACTGTCAAGTCTTCGTGAATTTTCGGCCACAACTGAGACAATCTCAGCTCTTACTGATTTTTCGGCTTCAACGAGGGCATTATCAAATTTTCCGGAAGTTACGGCTTCGGTTTGGGGGCTTTCGGATGTCCCGGAAGTTACGGTTTCATCTTTTGAGTTATTGAAATTCCCGGAGTTTAAGGCTCTCGCTGTTTTGGAATATCTCAGAACTAAATCATCATAATCATAATTACTTACACGCATAAATTACTCCACCATCCCGACTGTTTTTATCTGAACGCCGCGAACAATTTCATTATATGACACGACGAAAATATTTTGTATAGAGCCTTCTATGAGTTTCCTCACGATTAATCTTACATCAGGATGAACGAGCAAAACCGGAGGCAAATTTTTCACTATCATATTTTCCATAGCTCTAGAAATTGCTCCAATCATTTTTTGTACTTCGCGAGGGTCTAAGTTCAACTGCCAGCCTCTTGTTAAATCGCCGTCGACACCAGCCATAATTTTCTGCTCCCAATTCGGCGAAAGTGTTGCGGCTGTGATTATTCCGTCAGGGCCCTGAATTTTTATCGAGATTAACCGTGAGAGGGCTTCTCGTGCTCGTTCGGTTAAGAAGTCGACGCTTCGGGACATTTTGCCGTAATCCGCGAGTGCCTCAAATATCGTAACCAAGTCCCTAATAGGAATTTGCTCACGGATTAAATTCTGCAAGACCTTCTGAATTTCGCCAAGTGATAACGAAGCGAGAAGTTCATTGACGACGGCAGGTGCGGTTTCCTTGACCATATCCGTAAGTTTCTGGACTTCCTGACGAGTTAATAATTCGGCTCCGTTTTTCTTGATGACTTCGGATAAATGAGTTGCTAAGACGCTCGGCGCATCAACAACTGTATAGCCCATAGCTTCGGCTTTGTCGCGCAAGTCCGGAGAAATCCATAACGCCGGTAATCCAAAAGCTGGCTCTTTCGTCGGAACTCCGATTAAATCCTCTTCGACGGCTCCCGTGTTCATCGCTAAATAATGATCCGGCAAAAGTTCACCGCGCCCGGCCTCTGCTCCCTTAACACGCAAAATGTATTCCGTCGGCTTAATCTGTATGTTGTCGCGTATTCTTATGGGAGGAACGACAATTCCCATCTCCAAAGCCATTTGTTTACGGATTGTTCCTATTCTGTCTAACATGTCTCCGCCTTGAGCCGGGTCAATCAACGGGATAATCGCGTAACCTATCTCGGCTTCCATTGGTTCGACGGTCAAGAGTTTCATAACGTCTTCAGGTGAAACGGGTTCGGCTTTCGGCTGTTCAGCTGATGGGGCTCCGGCCTGTGCAGATGCTCCGGGTTGTCCTGCGGGTGCCTGGCCTCCTCCTGATGGAGCTAATGCGGCTTTTTCTTCAGCGTCAATAGCTTGCATGTTGGCTTCACGTCCAACGGTGTAACCCAAAAATCCCGTGAGTAAGGCCAATCCAACGAATGGAACCGTAGGAAGTCCGGGCATTAATCCCATTGATAATAACATTGCCGCCGAAATGTAAAGCGGACGAGGATAACGAGTGAATGAGTTGACCATATCCGGGCCGAGTTCAGAGGAAGCCGCCGCACGAGTTACGATAATTCCCATTGCCGTTGACATCAAGAGCGAAGGAATTTGTCCAACTAAGCCGTCTCCAACGGTTAATAAACTGTAATGAGCCGCCGCCCCAGCCGCATCCATTCCACGCATGAAAATTCCGATTGATAAGCCGCCGATGATATTTATAGTCGTGATGATTAATCCCGCTATAGCATCGCCCTTAACAAATTTACTTGCACCGTCCATAGCTCCGTAAAAGTCGGCTTCCCGTTGAATGTCCTCGCGTCGTTGTTTTGCTCCCTGTTCGTCAATTAATCCGGAGTTCAAATCCGCGTCAATTGACATCTGTTTGCCGGGCATAGCATCGAGTGTAAATCTCGCGGCAACTTCTGCGACACGTTCAGCACCTTTAGTGATTACGAGCATCTGAATAATTACGAGGATTAGGAACATGATAATTCCGACGACGTAATTTCCGCCGACAACGAAATTTCCGAAAGCATTTATCAATTCGCCCGCGTTTCCGTAAAGCAAAATTAATCTCGTTGTCGAAACGTTAAGCGAAAGCCTGAACAATGTAGAGATTAATAATAATGTCGGAAAAATAGATAAATCCAGAGCGCGTTTGACATAAAACGTAACGAGCAAAGTAACAACGCCTAGAGTTATATTCATAGCCAGGAGCATATCGATTAACCAGGTAGGCAGAGGAATTACCATCATGATGATGATTAGGACCATCAAGAGAGCAACGCCAATATCAGAGTAGCTCTGAACCTTTTTACGCATGGAAGTATTGCCTGCCACGCTAGCTGCTTCTGCCAAAGTAAAACTCATCCCCTGCTGTTGATAAAAATAGATGAAGAGTATTTTACACGAAAAGCACGAAAACTAGAAACAGGCATTATAATTAACGAGAATTTTATTCTAAAACGTCAATTTCTCATCATCATTATTTTTTACAGGTGAACAGATATTACAATTATCAAGTTTATTCACGGGAGAGAAGAGAAAACACATCACATTATTTTTCTCGATAATATCAGGGGACAAGCATTATAATTATCAACAAATTTATTCACAGAAAGGAAGAATTTATCATGAAACGTAAAATCTTAGTCGGAATTATGATTTTCCTGCTGGCCTCTTCAGCATTCGGGGCAGTGAAACAAACCGAAGAAATTAAACGCATGGGAATATTCATCAGCAACTTCACGGAGCTTGGCTTATACCAATTTGACCTCGAAGAAGACGGCAACCCCGACATTTTGCATTTAGGCGACCCGCACACAATGGATGAATTAATTCACTTTGGGATTGGCCACAACGTAATCAATAATAAAAAGTTAATCACGAAATGCACGAAGAAAAATTGCGAATACGGCCCGTCTTTAATCTCAGCGAAGAACGTCGCGGCAAGCGTGAAGAAATATTTTGACTTGGAAGTTAAACACTTCAGCATTGAAGGCGACGCTCCGGAAGTTCATTACGACGGGAAAAATTACCACTTTAACGCGGCAAATTACAGGAGCGACCCGATTTATTACGCCGAAGTTCAGGAGGTCAAACGCGGCAAGAAAATAATCACGATGTCCGGAGAACTTTACAACATCAAGGACAAATCCGACCGTCCCGGAACGTTCACAGCTAAAGCGAAACCCTACAAATGGAACAAAAAAGACACATGGGCAATTCTTTCGCTTCAAGTTGAATGGTATTAAAACTTTGTTTATTTTGTTTCATGTGATAGACTGCAAGGAATTTTTTGACGGATAGGAGTTTTTGACTATATGAACTATCAGGAAGTAAGCGTATTTATAATTTACCTCGTGTTTATGCTCTCAATCGGAGTATATTTCTTCTTCCGAGATAAAAACCAGACGGAGAAAGGCTATTTCTTAGGAGACCGCAAAATGGGCCCGTGGGTAGCCGCGTTATCAGCCGGAGCTTCGGATATGAGCGCGTGGGTATTAATGGGCTTGCCAACGTCGATTTATGCTTTAGGTCTCGGCCAAGTCTGGATTGCTGTAGGTCTTGCAGTCGGCTATTCGTTGAGCTGGATTTACGAGGCTCCGCGTTTGCGTACGTTCTCAATAGCCGCGAACGATTCAATCACAGTCCCGCAATATCTCACGAACCGTTTTATGTCGGACTCTAAAACTCTGCAAATAATTTCTGCGGCGGTTTTCCTTGTAGCTTACACGATTTACGCGGCTTCAAGCATTAAGGCCTGCGGAACGTTATTCAACACTGTAACGGGAATTGACACGACAATAGCGATGTATTTAGCGGCTGTGATCGTAATCGGCTATACGTTCTTGGGGGGATTTTCGGCTGTATCATGGACGGATTTTTTTCAAGGGATGCTTGTGCTTGCGGCTATGTTAATCGTTCCTATCGCGGCTTACACGATGCTTGAGCCTGGAGCTTCAGCTTCGATTGACACGCCTAATTACTGGAATGTATTTTCATCATGGCAGGATATAGTCTCAGGTTTAGGCTGGGGGCTTGGCTATTTCGGAATGCCGCATATTATCATTCGTTTCATGTCGATAAACTCACAACCTGAGCTTCGTAAATCTGCAAAAATCGGAATTTCCTGGACGTTGATAATTTTATCGTTTGCGGTTTTTGTCGGTGTAATTGGCCGTATATTCATAGGTTTTGACGAGACCGTTAATAATAATTCCCTCGTGTTTGTTGTGATGACGCGGCGGATTTTCCCGGCTGTGATTTCGGGCGTTCTTCTTTCGGCGGTCTTAGCGGCGGCGATGAGTACAGCGGACAGTCAATTACTTGCGGCGGCTTCTGCGTTTGCTTCGGATGTTTACCGTCCTGTTATACGCGGAGACAAGGCGGGCAATAAAGAAATGCTCTGGGCCGGAAGAATTGTTGTGCTTGTGATTGCTGTAGTGGCTTTGATGATAGCTTCAAATCCGAATGCCGGTTCAATAATGTCGCTCGTGTCAAACGCTTGGGGAGTATTCGGTGCGGCTTTTGGGCCTGCAATTATGCTGAGCTTATTCTGGAAGAGATTTACATTTGCCGGAGCGGCCTGCGGAATTTTCACGGGAGCTGTTGTTGATATAGCGTGGCTAATGTATATGTCTGACACTGGAATTTATGAGATTATTCCGGGATTTTTTGCGGGATTAATCGTTGCTTATCTTGTTGCTTTAATTTCGCCGAAGCCGAGTAAAGAGGTTGAAGGGTTATTTGACAAGGCATTAGCGATGTCGAACGAGTAAGAATTGAATTTATTTGCGGGCCTTCCTTAGAATGGGGAGGCTCAATTTTTATGAAAACGTCCGCTGTGTTCATGGCAGAAACTTTTAACGGTATACCATCACAGACAGACGAAAAAAAAATCCCCCGAATATTCTTCGGAGGCTGTTTAATCTCGTTTAAGCGTTTAATGCTTTTAATCGTCTGGACATTAATTCTTTACGTCTGGCGGCTGTATTCTTGTGCATTACGCCTTTCACTACGGCTTTGTCAATTACACTCTGAGCAACGTTAAAGCTCTTTACGGCTTCGTCGGAGTTTCCGGCTTCTACAGCGGCTAATACGGATTTTACGGCAGTCTTGCATCTTGATGTCCAGGCTTTATTGTAAAGTCTGTTGCGTTCAGATATTCTTACCCGTCTTTCAGCGGATTTCTTGTTAGGCATAAATTTTCTCTCCTGAATGATTTATTATAATGGTGCCGGAGGGGAGATTCGAACTCCCACACAGTCGCCTGCGGTGGATTTTGAGTCCACTGCGTCTACCATTCCGCCACTCCGGCTTTAGAAATTTTCAACAATGCATAAAATACACTGTGATTAAAATTTTGTCAAACGTTTTATTACTCTCAAAGTGTCAGGCTTGCTGTCCACAAGTCTCACGCTCAAACTCCGGCGGCTCTTATGAAATTGGGATTTTATTATGCTCAGGCCGAAATGCTCGAAACTTTACACACTAACTTCGACAGTCCCAACATCAAGATTTCAATGTTCAAGCCCAAATCCTACGCCTTCAGCCTCACGCCGTCAAGACTTAAACTTTATCATTCATGTTATTATTCAGAAATTTTACAGCATAAGCATAATCCCTCACATAATTTCATACTTTATCGTGCATGTTATTATTTTTCAGGAATTTCACTACATTTCTGACCTCCTGCGAAGCTCCGCGTCTGGTTACAAACAAGGCATCAGGCGTATCAATTATTATCAGGTCATCGACATCATTTAAGACGGCTAATTTTTCCAGCGAGTAAACGAAACAATTTTTGCTCTCAAGAGTTACAGCATTTCCGGTTATCACGTTTCTGTTTTCGTCGCAATCAAGAACGTCATCATGAAGCGCGTCCCATGAGCCGACATCAGACCAGCCGGAATTTATCAACGGGACGACGGCGACATTTTTAGCTTTTTCCATGAGGGCATTATCGAACGAGATATTTTTCACACTCTCAAAATTTCCCCGCAAATTCTTTTTCTCAGCGAGCGCGAATAATTCACCGTCAGCGTGTTCAAGTTCAGCGTATAACTTTTTCGGCGTAAAGATAAATATTCCTCCGTTCCATAAATACAAGCCTTCGGATAAATACTCCTGAGCCGTCTTCAAATCCGGTTTCTCAACGAACGCTTCAGCCTCATAATAGCCTCCTGCAAATTCTCTTCCCTGTTTAATATAGCCAAATCCAGTTTCCGGCCTCGTCGGAGCAATTCCAAGTGTCGCGATAAATCCTTCGTCAGCCGCTTTAACTCCAATTTTCAGGGCTTCGGTGAAAGTTTTCGTGTTGCGAATAAACGCATCACTCGGCACAACAATAATAACATCGTCATCATTTGCCCCTAATTCCTCAACAGCGAGTAAAATTGCCGGAGCCGTTCCACGCGCGCAGGGTTCTTCGATAATGAAATTCTCAGGTAAATTGTCAGCTCCAAAGAGATTTTGCATCTGGGAAATTACGAGGTCATGAAACTTTAAGCCTGAGATTACGCGTAAATTCTCAAGCGGTATCATGTTCACCATTCGCAGCGCCGTATTCTGCAATAAAGTTTTGTCGCCGTGAAGAGTTAAGAATTGTTTGGGGAAATTCTCACGGGACAAAGGCCATAATCTCGTCCCGCTTCCTCCTGATAAAATCAAGCCGTAAATTTTTCGCATTAATTATTCACCTGCTGCTGCTTGCCGAGTTGTAACATTTTATGAATGCTCGTTGATAATAACGGGATTGGATCTACGTATTGGCCGCCGAGAGATAAGCTGTAATGAAGATGAGGCCCTGTAACTCTTCCTGTAGCTCCGCTCTTCGCTACAACTTGACCCTTGACGACTTTATCGCCTTTTTTCACGTTAATCTCGCTCAAGTGAAAAAATATCGTGATTACTCCGTTTCCAGAATCGATATAGACGCTTCCGCCCGCGTAATAATGAAATCCCGTCAAGACAACAGTTCCGGCAAAAGGTGCGCGAACTTTCGTCCCTGTTACGGCTCTAATATCGGCTCCGCTGTGTCCTGCTCTGGGCTGACCGTTATAAACGCGCTGTTTTCCGTAATCGCTTGTTAGAGTTATTGATGTTAAAGGCGGCTGGGGCGGAGTTGTCCACATTCTTTTTTGTGTCATCGTTCGTAAAGCTGTCCCGACTAATTTTTGCTCGTTCTTAATTCTGGGTAATTCTTTCTTCGGAGGATTTACCATTTTGGGGCTGACTGTCAAGTTTTCACGTGGATATTCGCGTGCTCTGAGTATGATATTACCTGAAGCCTTGTATTTTTTCCCGCCCTGTATGAACTCGAACAAAATTTTGTAGCTTCCCGGCTTAATATTGCGAACGTCCGAGCCTAAAAATCCGTATGAAATTCTGCCGGCTCCTCCTTGCTCAACGTCAAGCATTATACTCCTGTTCATCCATGTAACTGTCGGGCTTGAATAATCCGCTGTTGACGTAATCGAAATTGCGAAAGCCTGGCCAATGTCCCAGCTCTCAGGAAAATTTACCCATGAAGCCGCGAATGATGAACTTGCTGTGATTAAGACGAATAATAAAGAGATTAAGAATTTTTTAACGCTCATTATTTCACTCCTGAATTTATGATTTTGTGATGATTATAGCTGATTTACCTTGTCAAGAATTTTTTCTCACACTTGATACATTTTATGCTTGAATTATAAAGTCTTGATTGATTATAGCTGTTCTCAGTGTCAAAAATTTTTTCCCTCACACATGAGACATTTCACGCTTGAGTTATAAACTTTCGATTAGTTATCGCTAATTTACCAAGTCAAGAATTTTTTCCATACCTGAAACATGTAATTAATAACTCCCTGCAATTCTCACTATTGAACTATAAAGTTTTTATTAATTTCGCGATGATTATAGCTAATTTATGTGAAGAAATTTTCATTGTGTCTAAGACTTCCTGACCTGTTAAAGTTTTATCGGGTTCAATTCCTGCCGCCATATTCGCCACGCAAGATAACACGCAAACTTTCATTCCCATTGAGTTAGCGACGATTACCTCAGGAACTGTCGACATTCCGGCCAAGTCCGCGCCTAAAATTCCGGCCATTTTTACCTCAGCAGGAGTTTCAAACGAAGGCCCCATGAATGCCGCGTAAACTCCCGTCTTTAAGCCGAAACTTGAAAGTGTCGCGAGAATTTCGGGATTATAAGCATGAGACATATCGGGAAATCTTTCGTTCCAGCGAGAATCGTTCGGGCCGATTAGTGGATTCGTTCCCATCAGGTTAATATGGTCTCTGACGGCGATAATCTCTCCAGGCAAAAACGACGTGTTAATTGCTCCGGCGGCGTTAGTGGCGATGAAAACTTTCACTCCGAGCATTCCCATAATTCTTGTCGGGAAAGTTACGGCCTTCATTGAATATCCCTCGTAATAATGAACTCGTCCTTGAAGCAGGATAATATTTTTTCCCTCAATTTGACCGGCTATGATTTTTCCGGAATGTCCCGGAGCTGTTGAAATTGGCCAATTGGGAATGTCATTAACGTCGATAATATTTTTATCGCTGATGACTTCTGCAATATCGCCAAGTCCTGAACCTGAGACAATAGCGATTTCCGGCTGAACACGCAAAAACTTTTTCAGGAACTCCAACGAGACTTGTGCATCTTCATAATTAAAACTTGTCATGAATTAATTCACCTCCATATGAATTTAGAGCTTGCAACAATTTTTATTCAGAAAACTTTACATGAAACATAATCACTAAAATTTCAAGTATTCTAGCATAAGGCCTTGAACATGATACAATTACGCGCGATACTGAATTTTGAAAAATTTTAGCAGAAAAATAGAACATGTTATATTTTCATGAACGGGGGAAAAATTATAACGATGTCAGAAAAACAATCACAAGCCGTAGAACTTAAGAACAAAACGGGCGACGCTCATTACAACTGCGCTCAGGCTGTAGCTTGCGTTTTCAGCGACGAAGCGGGAATTGACGAACTCACATTAAAGAAGCTCGGTGCAGGTTTCGGGCTTGGCATGGGCTGTATGGAAGCAACTTGCGGGGCATTATGCGGAGCTGAAATGATACTCGGCCTGATGAAATATAACGGTAAGCCAATTCGCAACGACGCTAAGGAACTCTACAAGAAATTTGAGGAGAAATGCGGAGCGACAATCTGCAAGGAGATTAAAGGCGTTGGAACTGGGAAAATGCTTTGCTCGTGTGATGACTGCGTGAGAAACGCTGTAGAAATCCTCGAGCAAACTTTATAAGCGAATTATCTTTTACCGCGTTTTCCCGGCAGAGGCTTAGACGTAATTTTTTGCCACAACGAAATATACTGTTCATGCAAAAACGTCGGATAATCCCTATCAAGCGTCGGACGTTCCCATTTATACACGTCAGAGCGACCGGCTAAATATTTTCTCAGCGACGAGGGAGTATCATCATCAATCACAATCGCAACTCCCTCCGAACGCTGGGCATCAAGATATTCACGAAGTCCCGCAAAATTTCCCTTCTGCCACTGCTCGAACTTGTCTGAACGGTCAACTTTAGCTCCAGCCGCACGCAATAAAACTCCGCAATATCCGCCCATGTCGCAGATTTTCATATCCTTCAAGACTTGGCCGACCAAAATTGAGCTTGACATTCTCGCCTGAAACTCAGCTAACCTGCGTTGATAATGCAAGTAATTCTGAGCGTCCCATTCCGATAAAACCGTCAAAACTCTCTGCGCAACGAACGGAATTACGGAAGGATCATAGAGCGCGTTTACGTCGACAGGGAACGGAGAATATAAGTATTTGACAGTGAAATTATTTTTCGCGTTAATTCCCGCTGAAGCCGCATCATTATCATCAAGGGCGATAACTTTTGCGTCTTTGTCGAGCTCACGCAAGGAACTTCCATTTACTAAAGCACCGTTTGAGTTCCAAGTCTTAATGGGAATAACGTTAACTTCCGGACCTCCGATGAATTGAGCAAGCAGAGCAAGCCACGGATGAGTTACAGCAATATTCAGTTTGTCATCGCAATAACCCGCTCTGCTGAAAATTAACGTTACGCCGAGAATTGCCAGCGCTAAAATCTTATTGGCCGAATTTTTCACGTAAATCATGAAGAATTAATTTTGCCGCTTCAGCTTCAGCACCTTTTCGGGTTTTTCCCGTCGTAATATGCTCGAAGCCGTTCATGTACAACCTCACTTCAAACAACGGAGCATGAGAAGGCCCGGTTACATTCAGCAATTCATAATTGGGTAAAGGCATCCCGCGAGCTTGAAGCCACATTTGCAGCTCAGATTTCGGATCTGGTTTAGCCGCCTGCTCCTCAGCGTCATTGAGAAAAAGTTTGCGTATAACCCTCTCAGCCGCCGCAACTCCTCCGTCAATGCAAATTGCGCCTAAAATAGCTTCGACGGCATCAGCACAAATTGACTTGGGTATAGCGTCAGATTTAATCCCGTGTCCATGCAACAGCATGTAAGGTATTCTGAGAGCTTCGGCCTTACGGTAAAGCGAATCTTCCTTGACGAGTTCCGCGCGCATTCGTGTTAATTCCCCCTCGTTAGCGTCAGGGTACATTCGATAAAGTGAACGCGCTGTTACGAAACTTAATATCGAGTCGCCGAGAAATTCAAGCCTCTCATTGTTGTAATAAAGCCCGTATTCGTTCGCAAATGATGAGTGGCAAAGTGCCTCTTCGAGTAAAAGTCCGTCGTCAAAATAATAGCCTAAATCGTCCTCAAGAATTGCAATATCCCGCTCGTCAATCTTAGCTTTCTTGCGTAACGGGCCGTGTTCTTCGTCAAATACCATATCTCTGAAACGCTAAGACACCGTTATGTCCGCCGAAGCCAAAACTATTTACAAGCAATCTATCAACTTTTCGTGTAACGCCTTCACCGGTCGAGATGTTAATATCACATTCCGGGTCTGGAGTCTCGTAGTTCAAAGTTGGATGGATATATCCTTCCTCGATTGCTTGCATTGAAGCGATTACCTCAAGGCCGCCGGCAGCTCCGAGACAATGCCCAATCATGGATTTTGTTGATGTAACCGTGATATTTTTAGCGTCCTCGCCGAAAACGTGATTAATCATTCCGGCTTCCATCTTGTCGTTAAGTCCCGTCGATGTTCCGTGTGCGTTGATGTAGTCGACTTGCGATTTATCCCAGCCCGACATTTTCATAGCTTTTTCCGTAGCATAGGCAGCTCCTTTTGCTTCCGGGTCTGGCGCGGTAATATGTCCGGCATCGCATGAAGTCCCGTAGCCCGTAAATTCAGCATAGATATGAGCGTTTCGAGCTAAGGCGTGTTCGAGTTCTTCAAGCACGACAACTCCGGCTCCTTCACCCATAACGAAACCGTCGCGATTTTTATCAAACGGCTTGCTTGCGTGTTCGGGGTCGTCATTCTTCGTTGATAATGCTTTCATCGACGCAAAACCGGCAATGCTTATTGTTCGTAATGCCGCTTCGGTTCCTCCGGAAATTATCACGTCAGCATCATCACGGACGATTGCATGATAGGCTTCACCCATTGAGTGCAACGAGGTCGCGCACGCCGTAACGACACATAAATTCGGCCCCTTAGCTCCGAACACGATAGCGACATAAGCCGTTGACATATTGCTAATCATCATAGGGATAAAATACGGGCTAACTCGGCGTGAACCCTTTTCGAGCATGGTCTTGAAGTTG
>JAFTCP010000072.1 GCA_017454625.1 Synergistaceae bacterium | reverse complement strand
CATAGCCTCGACAAATCCCATCATTAAACCGGAAGCGACGATTGCAGGAAGAATAGGAACAAATACGTCGCCGACTGCCTTCAACATTCTCTTCCAGATTGGCTGACCAGCCGCCGCCGCCGCTTTAACGTCGTCTTTCGTGGCTTCGGTCATTCCCGTAACGCTCAAGAACTCAGCATAGACTTTGTTGACCGTTCCAGTTCCGATTATGAGCTGGAGTTGTCCGTTGTTCTCGAACATTCCCTTTACGCCGTCAACGTTCTCAAGGGCTTTCTTGTCGACTTTGCCGTTGTCCTTAATGACTAGACGAAGACGAGTAGCGCAATGGGCAGCTTGAACGATGTTCTCACGCCCGCCGATGTGTGAAACGATTTCCTCAGCACATTTTCTGTAATCCAGTGCCATAAAATAAAACCTCCCGTAAAATTAAATTAGATCTAAATCCGCAAACGCCTTCGCTAAACCGTCATCACTGACTGAGGGGCATACTTTGTCAGAGAGTGATTTAAGTTTTTCCGAACCGTTCGCCATACAGACGCTTAATCCTACAGTCTGTATCATTTCCAAATCATTCATGCTGTCCCCAAATCCGACAGTGTCATCAATGGGAACTCCGAAATGTTTGCATATAATTTCAACGCCTAATCCCTTGTTGAATGCCTTATCGATAATTTCACCGTTTACGCAGGTTTGATCCGAGTTGCCGACTTTTACGTCCTGAACAACGAAATTAAATTTGTCGCCGAGTGCTTTTTTCGCGTCGTCAAGCTGTGAAAGTTTCGTGCACATTATGACAACTTTATAAATTGGTGAGCCGTCATATTCACTCATAGGCTTAATCCCTAAATTGGCCGATAATGCTTTTCTCCAGCGTTCAAGTTCGCTGTTGCCTTCTCCTTGTGAGCTTAAGAAGTCGCCGAGATTTTCATCTCCCCAAGAGCCGCCGTAAGCCTCAATCGTGCAGAATACTCCGTTGTCGTGAAGAGTTTTTAATGCGATGTCTCTTTGTTCATCAGTCATCGGGTGATTGTAGAGGACTTCATCGTATTTTTCTCCGACAGCAACATAACCTCCGGCGCATGAGATAAATCCGTCGAACTGGAAGCGTAATAAGGGCTTCAACATATCGGGATTACGGCCAGTACAGAGAAAGACTTTGTTCCCTTTAGCGCGTGCTTTAACGATTGCGTCAACAGCACTTTGTGGGGGCGTATTCTCGCCGGGCATTGTGAGAGTGCCGTCAATGTCTAGAAATATCAGCTTCAAGATAGTTTGCCTCCTTGTAATTATCTTTAAGAGATGAGCTGAAAAATTATCTTGATGATTTCATGTGAATTAGGAAAAATTATAAACGCAAACTTTTTATGAGGCAACAAATTATTTATTCTCGTGTTAATTCAGAAAAGAAAAGAGGCATTTCAGCTCCCGAGAATTTATGAGCTACGCTCTACGCGATGGAAGGCCAATTAATTCACGTCAGCAAAAAATCTCAAAGTCTGGTTCTTCATCATCACTCTCGATGCCCTTCTGTATTTCTTTCACAACTTCCTTTAAATCGCCATTGTTGAACAAAACGAAATCCCAAAATGTATCCCATAGACTTCTATTATCCTTTTGACGCTGGAATTCGGCGAGCAAAAAGCTCATTAAGTAACGCATAGGCTGATCCGCATTCTTAGGGGAAAATTTACGTGAAAGGTTCGGCTTTTTGTAAACTTCAGCTTCAATCTCACCGCCAATTTCACCATTTAGAAACTCGAAACGTCTAAATACCGCATTCCCTACAGTTTGGACAGTGAGAAGAGCTATAGCCAGCTTTCCAGAATATAAAGGGCTGTTAGGGAGATTTAACGTTTGATTGAAAGCAGCTTTTACAGCTTCATGAAGTTTTCTGCGCTCTTGAGGTGTCTCAAGATATTTCTCACATTTTATAGGCACCAGCAAAATTAAACGGTTTAATTCTCTTCTGGCCATGAGCCCTTTCAAAATCCATTGTATTCCGGAGACCGCGCAAAAACGGCTGTCTTTATATATTCCGTCAAACTCCATGAGATACGGTGTGTTGATAGCGACGATTATCACGCGAGCATCTTTCACGATATCAATAACCTGCTTATTGTCTTTCTCTTTAGCTTTTCGCAAATCCTCTGTGTAGTCGTAATTCGGTGCCTCCATCCAGCCGCCTGGAAAATCACAGAAAGTTATTGCTTGAGCCGCATGATGCCTTTGTATCTCGAACTCAAACTCCCTTTTTATTTTGCCGCATTCAATAGCATTTGAAAATTCTCTTGCCGGGCTGTTAGCTTCCTGTTCCCAAGAATTATATGCTTTACGTAATTGTTGTAATGTCGCTTGAGTTTTTTCTACGATCATACCGCTCAAGCCTTTTTGTTCTTGGAAAGCATGAATAAGACACGCTAGAAGAGTAGTTTTTCCTGCGCTGCTTGGTCCCGGTACAGCAAATTGCATTGCATTAGAATTATCGGGAAAAAATTCATCTAATATTTTTTCAAGAAATGGTAATGGTGGTAATGGTGAAGGAAACAACATTTCTTTTACCTCCTCTGCTGACCCGTAACAATATCTCTTGGCGTTATCTTTGATGGTTCTGGCTTTATCAAGCGCCATACTAAACATCCTGCGGCTAACGCTGCCAACAGAATCACAATTATTACTAAGAGACTAGAGTTCACTCACTTTCGCTTCTGCTGCGATCCATTCTTCTTTGATGCGCGTAAAAGCTCTCAAGGCATTCGATAATTCAGATTGTAGAAATATCTGACAAAATGAAAAACTCAATCCGCGAGTTGCTACGTCCTTTGCATCGCGTTTTAGCATGAAGACAACGAGATATATTTTCCCCTGCTCCTCGTAGAGTATTGCGCATTCTTCTGTTTCGTCGATTTCGGCTTTCTTATAGAACGGTTGAAATTCACTGCTGCTGAAAACTCTTCGGCCTCCATCAGAATAAATCCTGTAATCTTCTGACTTTGTGCGTGTATCGTATAAAGTCTGCATATAAATGTCCCTCAGAGTCTCCAGAACATCCCCTGCATTCGTCGGAACCTCCCAGCTTTTATCAGCGTCGTCGAGAGGATCAAGAGAGTTCAAAGCCTCGCGTATTCTGTGCTGTGCAAAGCTCCGATAATTTTACTTCTTATTAAGGAGTTTTAAGCCTTTGAGTATCGTCGGCAAATCTTCGCTGTAATTATTTCCCTCTGCATTCTTGCGCTGAGTTCTGTACGAAGTTGATGCAGACATTCTTGATAAACTGTTAGTGCACCGCCGTATTGGTTAATTTTATTCTGTATGAATTGTTCATTGAACGGAAAATTTTCTGAACGGCTTGCTTCTTGTATCGCTCCTTTAACTTTATTCTGCAAAGAAACACAAGGAGTGCTCTTAGCCTCTCTAAGCTCTGAGCCTTCGCCTACGCATGACTGTATAGCCGCCTTGAGATTTTCCCCAAGTTCCCCGAAAAGCTCGTTGAACATGAACGTATTGTTTTGTGCAGTAGAATCTTCCGTGAATTTTTGAAGCTGCGAGACATTTTCACGGAGCTGTGGATTGCCCGTTCGATTTCGTCATAAATTTTCCCGGAATATTCCGCGTCGTTTCGTTCGATATTTCCAGCTAGGAAGTTTAATGCCCTGTCAATTAAATTAGCGCTTACATCGTCATAATTCGTGCCGTCAGTTATGATAGTGTCTAAGACATGAATTTGTGCCGTTATTATTGACTTCTGGAGTAATTCACATTGGGCTATATTGCTTGCTCCTGCCTTTTGATCGCTTAATGCCTTTATTAACTGTTCAACATCGCCTTTTCTCGTGTCGCCTAATCCTGGAAGGTCAATCAATCTCAATTTCCCGACGTCCGAGTTAGGGAACCTGCAAAAAATTTCGACGCTTTCAACCGCCATATGCTTGAAGTAAACTCTTTCGCATTGAACGTTATCTTGAGCGACATATTCACGGATTTTCTCACGAGTAATTTTCATCGTCTTATGTCCAAGAAGATTAATATATTGCGGGAGATGTTCCTGCAAGTCCTGAAAATACGGCGCAATCTTATCATTTATAAACTCACGCTCTCTGAGAAAATTAACCTGAGCAAAAGTTTTTTCGGCAGATGAACTATTGATTATGTCGCTCCGAACTCCTGTGCAGTATGATAAATTTCCGTCCGGAATTTCTTCCGAGCTGAGGCCTGTAATCGTTTGGAGAAGCCGACTTTTCCCTGACGTGCCCGGCCAATTACGGCGATATTGAGTGTGTCGCGTGAAAATCTGTTATGAAGACGTGAAAGGTCATTAGAGATATGTAAAAGTTCGTTTATGGGCTTGACTGAAGCGTCGAGAATTTCAGACATTCCCGCGAAATCTGACACGGTGCTCTTATCATTCAATACCGTGCGGCAGACGGGCATTAATCGTTCAAATGAAGACGTAATTTTTCTGATGCTTGATTGTTTTCTGGTTATTTCTTCGGCTAGGGGCTTACGCTTAAGGATGATGGAACTAATTTTTTCGGCTCTGCTCATTGTTCACACCTCACGGACAACGAGAGAGAAATTTTTTTGCGCAAGCTCCTTTCTGAGAAATATTAATAATTGAAAATTATACGCTGATTATAATTTTTTCACAGTGCTATAATCCCGTAAATCTCAAAATTTCAGGAGAAAATACATGTTACACTCTCAGCACCAAATTGATATGCTTCACGGTTCATTGCTCGACAAAATTTTACTCTTCTCGTTACCTTTAGCCGCAAGCATGATGCTTCAACAACTCTTCAACTCAGCAGACGTTGCAGTCGTCGGACGCTTTGACAGTCCCCAAGCTATGGCCGCAGTCGGAAGCAACGGAGCCGCAATTAATCTCATGGTAAATTTATTCGTGGGATTATCAATAGGAGCAAATGTTATCGTCGCAAAATATATCGGCAAGAATGAGACGCAGAAAATTCATGATGCAATTCACACGTCAATAACTTTAGCTTTAATCAGCGGCGTAATCCTGATAATCTGGGGAATTTCCATAGCCCGGCCAATTTTGACGCTCATGAACACTCCCGATGATATTATTGATTTGGCCGTCGTCTATTTCAGAATTTATTTCTTGGGAATGCCCTTCATCATGCTGTACAATTTCGGCTCAGCAATCCTCCGAAGCAAAGGAGACAGCAATAGGCCCTTATGGTGTTTGGGAATTGGCGGAGTTATCAACGTCATACTGAATTTAATTCTCGTCATAATCTTCAAGTTAAGCGTCGTCGGTGTCGCAATAGCTACGGTAATCTCAAACGTTGTCAGCTCGCTAATGATTATGTATTTCCTCCTGCATGAAGAAGCTCCGTTCACGTTCAAGTTCGGGGATTTAACGCTCAAGAAAGAATACATCGTGCAAATTTTGAGGATTGGACTTCCGGCCGGCATTCAAGGCTCGTTATTCTCAATCTCGAACGTAACAATCCAGACAGCAATAAACTCTCTCGGCTCTTACGCTTCTGCTGGGAGTGCGGCAGCTTTGAACTTTGACTTCCTCGTGTATTACATCGTCGCGGCATTCACTCAAGCGGCAGTAACTTTTACGTCTCAGAATTTCGGGGCCGGCGAGCATGAACGCTGTAAAAAAGTTTTCTCGCTCACAATGTTATCCGGCGTATTCTTCACCGGGCTTGCGTGTTTAATCTGCGCTGTATGGAGCACCGAACTCCTGAGCATTTACACGACCAACTCCGAAGTCCTGAGTTACGCCGATATACGAATGATACATGTCGTCGCGTTCTTATGGATGACGAACATTTACGAAATCGCCGGAGGCTGCTTGCGAGGCATGGGATATTCAACTCTTCCGTCCGTAATGGTCCTGCTCGGATGCTGCGTTCTCAGAATAATTTGGGTCTATACGGTTTTCGCGGGCTATCACGACTTCATAATGTTAATGAACGTTTACCCCGTATCATGGGCAATAACAAGCATAGCTACGATGATTGCGTATTATCTGGTGAGAAAAAAATTGCTGGCGTGAGAAATGGTGAGAAAAAAGCTGTTTGCATGAGAAAATCTTACGTTGATAATCGCATATGGTCAGGAGAAAATTGCGGAAGAAAATCTACGGTGATAATCGCGTCTAATCATGAGAAAATTGCGGGAGAAAATTTTACGGTGATGATTGTGTATCGTCTTGGTCAGGAGAAAATTTCTATCGTGAAAATATAACATGTTCTATTTTGCTGTGATGATTTGCGTATTTAGCTGTGTGAAAATCTCAAAAATTTATGCTAATATGCTTCACCAGTTTTATATGAAAGGAGAAATTTTCGCATGAGAATTTCTAAATCACTCTTTATTCTCACTCTCACACTTTGCGTAATTTACCTAATGGGGGGGGGGGACTAATCCTGCGGACGCGGCTTATTCCCTCAAACTCACGCTAAACGTCGCTAACGGATCACCCTTACCAACAATCACATCAACGGATTATCAGCTCATAATTCCCAGCTCATTCACGATAACAAGTTCAGACTGGAACGAAATCACCGACGGCATCACGGCAAAAGTCAGCGGCGATAATGCAAAGTTCTCTTCAAGCTACTATCTCAACGTAACAGCCTCACACAGCACACTCAAGGCAACAGGAATATCCGACACGATAAGTTACGACCTAAAAGCTATCAGCGATGACGAGGCCGAAGTTACAGCATGGAATTTCACAGCGGACGAACTTAACGCCAGCAAAGATAACGTAATCACCGGCACAACAAAGACGCTCGGAGTTAACGTTGAAGATTACAGCACGAAGACCAACGGAACTTACGAGGATACAATAACTTTCACGGCGAAGGCGGAGGACGCGAGAACGCTATATAGCATGACTCTCACTGGTCCGTACACTGGTGATACACTGACAATGGAGTATTATGAGGGCGACACTTGGAGCGATATGGTTGCAAAATACCCGAATATCATAAAGATAACATCTGGTTATGTGATGTTCAGTAGTGATGGTTTTATTCACGAAAAAGACGGAAGCATGGTTTCGCCTACCGCGCAGATTGACCCCACTAAGACCTATGAAGTACAGTGATAAAGATATTCAGATTATGCGCGCTTATTGTCTTTCTTGTCGCAAGCCCGGCACTCTGTGAAAATATCATCATTCCAGGCTATAGACTTTTAACGTTTTCGGCCAACAAGAGAGTTCAGGACGTGAGATTTTACAACCCGCCGGAGAATAATTGCAGCTTCAAGTTGAGCTTGGTTATGCCCGACGGGGTTTCTCTATGGACTTCTGACTTGCTCGAACCCGGAAATATCTTCGTGAAAATTATGCTGTCGAAGTCATTAACGCGGGGAGTATATCAAGACTGCATATTGAAGTATGAATGTTATTCTCTTGACGGCTTGAGAGAACTTAACGGAGCCGAGATAAAACTTACACTTGATGTGAAATGATGTGAAATCATGAAGAAACTTTTTGCAATAATACTTTTCTTAGCATGTATAAATTTTTCGTCGTCTGATTTATTCGCTGAGGAGCTGAAACTTTCGCTTAATGTCCCGGATATTGCGCCTGAACTTGAAGCGAACTTGACCAGCATTAACGCGCTCAAAGGTTCCTCAATCGACACGATAATAATTACGGCCACGAAGGGAAATAATCTCACTTGGAGCGTCAATCCTTT
>JAFTCP010000071.1 GCA_017454625.1 Synergistaceae bacterium | reverse complement strand
AGCCGGTTTTGTCTCGTCCTGGATCGAACGCAATCACTAAATCTTTTTCCTGTTCATTCACCATAAAATACTCCTGATAAAATTAATAGATTGTTTTGTCTTGATCCGGCTTGAACATAATCACTAAGTTTTTCCCTGTTCATTCACCGAAAAATAACTCTATTCCCACCCAAATTAACATAAGTTCGTGAAAGTAAAGCCGGTTTTGTATCAAGCATGCTAATTTCTTCCTGCATATATTCACGCATTCATTATGGTAATCATAATCCTGTTTCTTTCCCAAAATTTCATTGCAGATTTTACATATCGTCCTGTTAAATATTTTTTCCTAATGTAAATTCCCATCTGTCCATTAACCACAGCCATAAATCCGGCCTCTCACGTATCCAGCTTTCAATTACTTCATTGCAGATTTCAAGCCCGTTTTCAGCAAAATTTTCACGGTCGCTGAGAATTTCCGGCATAGTAACGACATGATGAGCAAAATTCTTCTCGTCCCGAACATAATGAACAGGAACAATTGGGCAATGAAATTTATTATACAGCTTAACAATTCCGTCATGAGTGCTTGCGGGAAGTCCGAGAAAGTTCGTAATAACTCCATCCTTGCGAGCGTCTAAATCCTGCATAATTACGACAATTCCGTTTGATTTAAGCGTCTTGAATATTTCGCGTAAACTTTTATGATTGTCAATAATTTTCATCTTCATAGTGTTAGTGCGAATGTCTGAAATTACAGCTTCAGCGTCTTTGTTGCTCTGAGGAGTATAGACAGCATGAAGCTCAAATCCCGAATTAATCACGATAGCGGCGGCGAGTTCCCAATTGGCCATATGAGAAGTCATCAAGATTACACCTTTTCCACGCGACAAGGCTTTACGCAAAATTTTTTTGCTTTCTTCTGGAAAATCGATATAGTCAGAAATTCTTGATTTAATCTTAGGAAGCCTGATAAATTCGACAGCTGACATTCCCAAATTCATGAAGGATTTGCGAATAATTTCACGCGCTAAAGTTATCCCAATTCCGAGAGATTTTACGCATCGGGCTTCACAACGGTCTACTTTTTTCCATAAAATTAAGTGTAAGAGCCGTCCGATTAACCTTCCGAATAATAAAGCGAGCTTATGAGGGAGAATACGCAAGAAGTTCACAAAAAGTTTTAACGTGATGAAAATTCCTCCTGAAAAAATATTTTATTAATAATAGCATGTAAGATAATTAATAAAGTAAAGATATTGGTTCATTTTCTTGCTCTTCGTCAAGTGGACTTCAAGAATTTTTTTGCGCTCGTTTTCATTCGGAAGGTCAACGCTGAATAACTCATCGAAGCGTCCTTTGCGTAAAAATTCCGCCGGAAGTTTAGATATATCATTAGCCGTCGCGATTATGAACACTGAACTTTTCTTCTCCTGCATCCACGTTAAGAATTGGCCGAATAATCTCGTCGTAATGTCCCCATTTGAGCCGCCAATCCCCGCAAAAGCCTTCTCGAGTTCGTCAACCCACAACACGCACGGACTGACAGCCTCAGAAAGTTTCAGAGCGCGCCGCATATTCTCTTCGGATTCGCCGACGTATTTACCCATTAAGCGGCCAACGTCGAGCCTCAATAACGGAACGTTGAATAATCTTGCAGCTGCTTTAGCCGTTAAACTTTTGCCGCATCCAGGCATTCCCAGAATTAACACGCCGCGAGGAATATCAACGTTATGTTTTCTGGCCTGTTCGAGCGACGAGAAAATTTTAGCTTTACGCTTCAGCCACGCTTTTAATCGTTCAAGTCCTCCGATGTCGTCAATACTCTCTTCAAAGTTTATCATCTCAAGAATGCCGGACTTCTTTATCATTTGTTCCTTCTCCTCGAGAATATATTTCCTGTCCGAAGCGTCGAGAGTTCCTCCCTTTTGGTACGCAATCGATAGAACTTGATTAATTTGGAACGAGCTTAAACCCTTTAACGCGAATATAAGCTCATCAATCGAAGTTTTATCAAGCTGTAAATCCGGGTCATTGGCCGTGAAAGTTTCTATGCATTCCCGAATTTCCTCGTCGTCAGGCAAGGGAACATCAATTAACGTTATGAAGCTCTCAAGCTCAAGTGGAATATCAATTTTTGTGTCGATGATTATAATTTTGGCCGGGAAATTTGAGCTCTCTGCGATACGGCGGATTAAGGCGATAACTTTCGGGTCATGGATTGCGTCGTGAATGTCCTTAAGAATGATAAAAAGCTCACAAGGTTCATCGTCATCGTTCATGTCAAATACGCTCTCGAGAAACTCCGGAAGCTCGCATTTATGGAGTGAACGCTTTGTGTCAAAGTCTACGGCTCCGAGCGCATGATTGAACTCTAAGAATTTTACATTATCGTCTGTTATGCTTCTGAGTTCCTTATCGACGGCGGGAAAATCCGAATGATGAATGAAATGACCGGACATAACGAATCAAGATACGAGATTAAAAGGTCGTGAGTGTCTTTGCGCATTATTCGACCTCTTCAACTAAAAAATTCTGAATGTAAACGTTATTATATATTAAGTTTATGCTAAAATTTCATAATTCAATCCCCTAATTTTCAACATGAAAGGAAGCCCAGACATGAAAGATAATAATTGCGGTTATTGCATGAGAGGCGAATTGCTCGAACAGTTCGGAATTTACATCTGCGACCTCAGCGTGAGCTCACTAATCCTCTTCAAGGAACAAAGCCATCCGGGCCGCTGTATAGTTGCGTACAAAGACCACGTTAGCGAGATTGTCAATATCAGCGACGAAGAACGAAACGCATTCTTTGCCGACGTGAACAAAGCCGCTAAAGCAATTCATGCCGCGTTTAATCCCGATAAAGTGAATTACGGAGCATACGGCGATACCGGCTGCCATCTTCATATTCACCTTGTTCCGAAATATAAAGACGGCTTTGAATGGGGCGGAGTATTCGAGATGAACCCGAAGAAAAAATTTCTCACCGAGCAGGAATATCAAGACATGATAGCGAAAATTAAAGCTAATTTGTAATTATTGGCGATAAGTTCATTCAAGAGTTAGTGTGTTGCTTTCACTGAGGGATTTATCAGCAAGCAAATTTATTGTAGTGATAAAGTTTATTAAAGACTTAGCATTTCACTAACGGCAAATTTATAGGAGGAAAATTATTATGGCAATAAGTTTATTCAAAGGTCAACGCGTAGATTTAACAAAGGGAAATCCCAACCTTAAAAATATTCTCGTCGGCTTAGGCTGGGACACGAAAAAATACGACGGAGGCTTTGACTTTGACCTTGATGCGGCGGCTTTTCTGCTAGGAGCTAACGGAAAAGTTCAGAGTGATTTAGACTTCGTATTTTACAACAATCTCAAGCATTCTTCGGGTTCGGTTCAGCACATGGGCGACAACTTAACCGGAGCGGGTGAGGGCGACGACGAACAAATCAAAGTTGACTTAACAAAAGTTCCGGCCAATATCAGCAAAATTACTTTCACCGTTACAATTCATGAAGCTGACGTTCGCAAACAAAATTTCGGTCAGGTCTCGAACGCGTTTATAAGGATTGTTGACGAGACGAGCGGCAAAGAGTTAATCCGTTACGACTTAGGCGAGGACTTCTCAGTTGAGACGGCTGTAGTTGTCGGAGAGTTATACAGAAACGGCACCGAATGGAAGTTTAACGCAATCGGCTCAGGCTACAAGGGCGGACTTCGTTCATTATGCCTTGACTTCGGAGTAAACGTTTAATGGAAATTCAGCGCGGCTTTCGTGATAAGCTCGAAAAGTATTTTGACCCGGCACAAACATTTGAAGTTGATATGAATGTGTCGGGAGCTTCCGTGTATGATTTTTCGTGTTTCGGAGTTGACAACAGCGATAAATTATCCGATGACAGATACATGATTTTCTACAATCAAACGCGCTCACCGAACGGCGAAATTTCCTACTCACCTTACACAAACGGAGCAAAGTTCAGCGTAAATCTCTCAGGGCTTCCGGCAAGCATTAACAAACTTGTCTTCACTGTGAGCATTGACGGATCCGGCACAATGGGGCAGATAAATTCTCACTCTGTCGAAATTGGCAGAAGTCTCACAATGAAACTCTCAGGCTCAGACTTTCACGACGAACGCGCAATAATCTCAATCGAGATTTACCGCAAAGATACATGGAGAATTGGAGCTGTCGCGGCAGGATTTGACGGAGGATTACGGGAATTGTTGAAGTCTTACGGCGGCGAAGAAGCAACACAAGCTAAGTCGCACGGGGATGACGGAGGACAAACTTCACAGGCAAATTCTTACGGCAGCTCATCACAAGCTAAGCTATACGGTGATGGAGGAGTGCAAACGTCGCAAGGGAAATCTTATGACAGCGGAGAAGCCCAAGCACGCAAGCCTGTAGAACTTCGCAAGGGCCAGAAAGTTAATCTTGACAAAGCAACTGGAGAAATCTTGATAAATCTCAACTGGCACAAGGGCACAAAAGGAGGCTGGTTTTCTAAGTCTGGAGCAATCGATTTAGATTTAGGCTGCCTCTATGAACTCAAGAACGGAACGAAAGGTTCAGTTCAGGCACTCGGAAAAAACTTCGGAAGTCTCACTAAGCCCCCGTTTATCTCACTTGACGGCGACGACAGAACAGGTGAAAGTTCAGGAGGAGAAAATTTGCGTGTGAATAGCGCGAGAATTTCGGAGATTAAGCGTATTCTTGTCTACACGTTCATCTACGAGGGAGCTAGAAATTGGCAGGACGCGGACGGCATCGTAACGGTTAAGTGTCCCGGAAGCCGTGATGTTATCGTCAAAATGGATGAATATGATAAAACTCAAGGAATGTGCGCAATCGCTATGCTTGAAAACGTGAATAATGAGACGTTCAGCGTTGAGAAGCTCGTAAAATTCTTTGACGGCCATAAAACAATGGATGAATATTACAACTGGGGCTTAAAATGGGTTTACGGACGAAAATAGAAAGGAGAAATTTATTTTATGTCGAAAGTTGCTGTATTTCTTGACTATGCGAACATTGAAGCTGCCTCAAGAAGTATGAATTATGAAGTCAATTACGGCGCACTTCTGAATTATCTTGCTGACGAAACAGAAAATCGAATACTTCAAGTTGCTTATGCTTACGTTCCGATTGATCCGAGACTTGAACACGCAAGCGACCAGAAAATTGAAGAATTATGGAACTCCGGTTATATCGTCAGGTCAAAAATAGGATCCATAGCAGGAAATTCTTACAAATGCGACTTCGATATTGAGATGACACTTGACATTGTAAGAACTTCATTTGATCTCAAACCTGATATTGTTGTAATCGTAAGCGGAGACAGCGACTTTGTCCCTGTAGTTCTGGATTTACGCGAAAAAGGTATACGAGTTGAGGTTGCTTCGTTCAATAATTCGATGTCTAATGCCTTATCTCGAAGATGTTCGGGCCAAATTATTCTTGATGTTCTCTTTGAAGATGAAGATTATTATGAAGATGAGCAGAACCCAGATGAAGAAGAGAATGCAAGCAATGAAAATTTTTATGATGAACAGGAGGAAAATTAATCATGTCAACTGTTATCGTGAACGGCAAACGTGTATCACTTCCTAACTCAGGCGACGCTACAAGTGATGATATTATGCGCGCGGCCGGGAAAAATCCCAACGGAAGAATATTAACGAAAATATCAACGTCGAAGAATACACGCATGAAGCCCGGAGAAAGTTATAAAATTAATGACGGCGATAAATTCGTTGAAGGCCCCGACAGAGTAAAAGGGAGCGGAGAGTTCAGCTATTTCGGACACAAAGAAGACTGGCAGAAACAATTAATCGAGGAACAAGTAATCGACGTTTCACAGCATATGTTCAAGAATAGTCCTGTTGAACTTGATGATGACTGCAACTGGGTAGTTTTCAAAAGTTTTCTCCTTCCTAATGCCTGGCAAAGAGCTAATCCAGGAAAAAAATTTGTCTCTATGATGATAATTTTCCCGGATCAATATCCCCAGCTCCCGACTAACGGTTTCTATCTTCCTTCTTCGTTGAACGTTCCGCCTGATGCCGCACATTTTTATTCACGGGGTTTCGGAGGTGCTTTCGGTGATAATGAAGATGAGATGCAGGCGATGGCTGATGCAAATTGGAAATGGTACTGCACACATATCAAGCCCGGCTCATGGAGACCAGCAAGACTTCGGCAAATAAGCGATTGGAGGCACGGCGATAATCTCTGGCACATAATTACAATCTGCAGGGACGTATTAACTTACCCTCTTGATGAATAAACGTAAACATGAAAACTTTTCAGATTAAATTTCAAGATCAGGCATTGAGTGAGCTTCGCAAAAATCTTCTTGCTGACTTGGAGAATGAATATTATGCTTGTCTTCTCGCAAAAACTCATTTCATCGCTGACATGTGTATTATTACGGTCGTTGAGGCTGTATATCCTGATTTATCGTTTTATAAGAGATAGGGCACAGCTTCATTAAAAGTTTCGTGGGATTTTATGCGCGAAGTTTTGAATGAAGTTGATAAAAGGATTGATGTTGATACAGTAATTGACGTTCATACTCATCCTTTTTCTAAATCTGGAGCATGGTTTTCCGGCGTTGATGACAGCGACGAGGAAAAATTTTCACAGTATCTTCATGAGAAAGCGCCTGAAATTCATTACGCTTCAATTGTCTTCTCTCAGAATAATTATCAAGCTCGTTACTGGGAGGCTAAAGGCAAGAACAAATCCGTACATCATGCGGCATTCATAAGGACACAAAAAATCAGCGAGGCTATTCCATCTTCTGATGATGTCGACAGTGATAAATCCCCAAATTATGACATTAACGAAATGTTCAATAGAAGTGTGCTTGCTCTAGGGCTTGACAAAATGAGAGCTATAACCAGCGGGCAGGAAATTTCAGTTATAGGTGTCGGCGGAATAGGCTCAATAATTGCAGAACATCTTGTGCATATGGGCTTCAGCAAAATTAACCTGATAGATCCTGACACTCTTGAACTCACAAATTTAAATCGCATTGAAGGTGTTACGTATGAAGATGCCGAAGCAAAAAGATTAAAAGTTGAAGTTATCGCTAAGCATCTTAAAGAGATAAATCCTCATGCGGAAATCAATGCATACAGCAATAACGTTTTTGACCCGGAAGTTGAAGAAGTAATTGCACGTTCTGATTGGCTGATGGTCGCTACGGATAATCATGCAAGCCGTTTTAAAATTCAGGAACTCGCTTTCAAATATTATGTCCCGTTTATCACTGCTGGAGTTAATATCACTGTTCAAAACGGAGTAATCTCTGATATGAGCGGTGAAGTAATTCTAATTCGCATCGGTGATAAAGTATGTTTGACGTGTTTACGAAGGCTTAAGTACAATGAAATTGCGAAAGAAATTCATCCAGATAAACGCGTTCGTGAAGGACTTGTAGCAAAAGGATATGTTACCGGTAAAAACGTTAAGGAACCTGCGGTAAAAACTCTTAATTCTCATTTAGCGACAATGGCTGTTGACGTGCTGATTAATCAATACACAGAGCGTGATAGAGATGCGATTATTCTTGTATATGAGGATAATGGTTTTCCTGTGATCTATGAGGATAAAATATCTGTCGAGAATAGGGATTTACATTGTTCAATCTGTGATATTTAGGGAGGAGAATAACTCATGCTAGGTTGGATAATTGCAGGAGCTGCCGTGCTGGCAATACTGGGGAAAATCGGCAAATCTTTAAACGGGAAAAATAGACGTAATTCGCAGCCAAGAAGAGACACAAGACAATCCAGGCCTCAGCTGTCTCAAAACCGCCGGAACAGAAGCACTCATACAGTGAACAGGACTTCACAACGACAACAAATAACGAATTTGGACAGCAGTAATACTCAGAATAAGAGAAAGAAATATAACCTTCCCAAAGCAGAATAAGATTAAAGGGGCTGAAACGCTAAAGCCCCTCAAAAATTACGCCCTTGCGAGTTCCAACATTTTGATAATTAATTCGCTGGCCTTCTCCATAACTTGAACCGAAATAAACTCATAGCGTCCGTGATAATTATGACCGCCGATGAAAATATTCGGTGTGATTAAGCCGCGTAACGATAAAGCCGCTCCGTCAGTTCCTCCGCGCATTGCCTTATAGAATGGGTTAATCCCGATCGCCTTCATCGCATTAACAGGAAGTTCAACAATCTCCATGTGATCCTTGACTTTCTCGTACATATTTTGATATTGGTCAATTATCTCAAGTTCAAAGCGTTCTGCTCCGTATTTGTCTCGTAACCAGTTCACACACTTAGTGAAAAACTTTTTGCGTGCATTGAATTTCTCCGTGTTATGGTCGCGAATGATAAATCTTAATGTCGCGTTTTCAGTGTCGCCGGTGAAGTTCAAGCAGTGATAATATCCCTCGTATTTCTCAGTCGTTGCCGGAGTCTCAAAAGGAGGAAGCATCAGCAGAAATTCATTACCGAGAGTTACGGCGCTAATCATTAATCCTTTCGCTGAACCAGGATGAACAGAACGGCCATGAATTTTTAAGACTGCGCTGGCGGCGTTGAAATTCTCGTAACTTACCTCGCCGATTTCCCCTCCGTCGAAAGTGTAAGCGAAATCCGCCCCGAACTTCTCAATGTCAAGATGACTTGCAAGCTCACTGACTTCCTCGTCTGGAGTGAAAGCAACTTTTACGTCGCCATGTTCAAACTCCGGATGCTCAATCAGCCAGTCAACAGCTCCCATAATCTCGGCCATTCCTGCTTTGTCGTCAGCTCCGAGTAAGGTCGTCCCGTCGGTAACAACTAAATCATGTCCAACATAATTTTTCATGAACGGAAAATCTTCAGGCGATAATATCATCTTCAAAGCCTCGTTCAACACAACATCCCCGCCGTCGTAATTCTTGACAACACGAGCTTTTACGTCCTTGCCTGATGCTTCGGCGGCTGTGTCCATGTGAGCAATGAAGCCAATAGCCGGAAGTTTTTTATTCGAGTTCGAGGGTAAAGTCCCCATGACGTAGCAATTTTCACTGAGTGATACGTCCTTAAAGCCGCGTTCGTTGAGTTCCTTCACCATCTCGCGCGCTAATTCCCATTGACCCAGAGTGCTGGGAACGTTTCCGGCTTTCCATGATAATTCGTCGGATTGGGTATCATATTTTACATACTTCAAGAAGTGTTCAAGTGTTGTGTACAATTTTTATTCTCCTTTGATAAAACGTGAAATGACTTGCTGCATGGGCTTCTTAACAATAACACTAATAGCAGAGTTGCAAACAGCATACGTCAGACACATTTATTATTCTCCCTTGTTAAAACGCAAAATAGCTTACTCTTATTAGTAACATAATCAACATATGAAACGGTCAACGAGTATTCATGAATTTCTCATGATAAAACCAACAACGAATTACAATTTGAGCTTATTATTCATTCGTCAATTTTCCACGATGAAATATGAAATGACACGCTTCATAGACTTGTTATTAACATTTATCAAATACGTTTATTCTCCCTTGATAAAATCCTTCGCAAAATGACAAGCCGCAAAATGTCCCTTCATGACTTCGATTAACGCCGGAGCTTTACTCTTGCAAATTTCTTTAGCGTAACGGCATCTTCCAGCGAACCGGCAGACATTCGGAGGCTCAATCGGGCTTGGCACATCGCCTTCAAGTATAATTCTTTCGCGCTTAACTTCAAGTTTTGCTAACGGAATTGCTGACAACAAAGCCTGAGTGTAAGGATGTAAAGGCTGGCTGAATAACTCTTTGTAATCCGAAAGCTCAACGATTTGGCCTAAATACATTACGGCAATTCTGTCTGAGACATGGCGGACGACGCTTAAGTTATGCGAAATGAAGACGTAAGTATACTTGAACTCCTTTTGAAGCGAATTAAGGAGGTTAAGAATTTGCGCCTGAATACAAACGTCCAAAGCTGAAACAGGCTCATCAAGCACTATAAACTCAGGATTAAGAGCGAGCGACCGGGCAATGCCTATTCTTTGTCGTCGTCCTCCGTCGAGCTCATGAGGGTAGCTGTTCTCTAATCTCTCAGCAAGCCCGACTGTATCCATGAGTGAGCGAATACGTCTGCGCATTTCGTTTTTGTCCGAATAAATTTTGTTGACGATTAAAGGCTCAGCGATTAATTCCCAAACTGAAAGTCTCGGATTTAAGCACGAATAGGGATCTTGAAACACAATCTGAACTCGTTTACGCAGTTCCTTCATCTCGCGCGGTGAAGCCTTCGTGATGTCAACATAGCCTTTCTCGTCCTGCAATAAAACTTTTCCCGACGTGCTGTCGAGCAACTTTATCAAGCATCGTCCGAGCGTTGACTTTCCACAGCCGGACTCACCGACTAAGCCGAGAGTTTCGCCCTTCTGGATTTCAAAGCTGACATCATCAACAGCATGTAACATCCCGCGCTTGGTCGCAAAATATTTCTTCAAGTTTTCGACACGGATATATGCTTCACTCATGATAACTCCTCCTGACATGCATAACGGCCGCCGCAAAATACTTCTCAGAGAGTGTATAAATTTTGCTCATGATAACTCCTCCTGTTCACTCACAAAGCACACCGAGTTCATGTATATTCTGCTTGTAATCTCACGCGTGGGAGCAGAGAATTTCGCTGACTTCATGCATGTATTGTTCATTGCCTCACTCACAGACGCAAAATATTTCTCTGAGGTCATATACACTTTACTCATTATTTCCCGCTCCTTTCAAGAAACTTTTTCACGCACACAGGGCATGCCGCGAAGTGTCCGGGTTCGGCTTCCTGCATTTCCGGGCGTAAAGTCTTGCAAGTCTCTTCAGCCATTGAACAGCGAGGATGAAACGCGCACCCTGAGGGCAAGTTCACGGGGTCAGGCATTAATCCCGGAATTACCGGCAACTCGTCAACGTCCTCGTCAATATCCGGAACAGAACGGAACAATCCGATCGTGTAAGGATGAACGGGATTTGTGTAAAGTGAGCGTTTATCGGCGTATTCGACGACACGGCCGGCGTACATTATCGCAACTTTGTCGCAGATGTCGGCAACGATGCCTAAATCGTGAGTGATTAAAATCATCGAGGCTGAAAATTTCTGCTTGAGTTCCTTCATGAGCTCCAAAACTTGAGCCTGTATCGTAACATCAAGCGCGGTCGTTGGTTCGTCAGCGATTAATAATTCCGGGTCGCACGCTAAAGCAATCGCAATCACAACTCTTTGTTTCATTCCGCCCGAAAACTGGTGAGGGTAATCATGCATTCTCTCACGCCTAATCCCTACGAGTTCGAGCATATCTCCGGCCAATTTCAGAGCTTCAGAGTGAGAAACTTTTTTATGCAAACTTATCATCTCGGCAATCTGTTTATCAACCGTGATAACTGGATTTAAGCTCGTCATTGGATCCTGAAATATCATAGCAATCTTCTCACCGCGAATTTTCCTCATCTCAGCTTCGGATTTATCGAGAAGATTTTCACCGTCAAAGATAATTTTCCCGCTCTTAATTTTTCCGGGAGGATTGGGGATTAACCGCATAATTCCCAAAGCTGTAGTTGTCTTGCCCGCTCCAGTCTCACCGACAAAGCCGAGCGATTCTCCACGTCCAAGCGTCAAATTCAGGCCCTCAACAGCGTGAACAACTCCGCTCTCAACTTCATAATGTATCGTCAAATCCTGAATGTCCAACATAATTTTGTCATTCATAGTTTTTCACTTCCTGTTCTGCCAGCTTAAACGCCGCAACTCCGCAATTTGCTCTATGATTTGTCATGATTTATGCTTCCTTTGACGTTTCTTTAAGCTGGTTGTAATTTATCGTAAAATTTTTCATGTTTTACTCTCCATTTAACGTTTCAGGTCTAAGATTTGTCGTAAAATCTTTCGTGGTTTACGTTAATTTTATCGTTTCAGTTTCGGGTCAAGAGCATCACGAAGTCCATCACCGAGAAAGTTCAACGCTAAAATTGTGAGCATTATCGCAAGTCCCGGATAAAGCGTCATGTGCGGGAAGTCGCGGATGTATTGACGGCCTCCGGATAACATTGCGCCCCATTCTGGATTAGGAGGCTGAATGCCCAAGCCGATAAATGAAAGTCCTGCGGCGTTGAGAATTGCTGAAGCTACACCGAGCGTTGATTGCACGATAATCGGGGCCATGCTGTTTGGGATAATATGCTTGAGGATTATTCGCAGGTCTGAACTTCCGGCGGCACGTGCGGCTTCGATGAACTCCATGCTTCGGATTGATAACACGGAGCCTCTGACAATTCGCGCGTAAGTCGGGACGGCTGAAATTCCGACGGCAATCATCAAGTTCATTAAACTTGGTCCGAGCGCGGCAACAATAGCGATTGCAAGAAGAGTTTGCGGGATTGAGAGTAAAACGTCCATAACTCGCATAATCGTATTATCAAGCCAGCCGCTGTAATATCCCGAAATTGCGCCTAACATTCCGCCAGTGATTAAAGCAATTCCGACGGCGATAAATCCAACTTGAAGAGAAACGCGCGCTCCGTAAATTAACCTGCTCAAAATATCTCGTCCGAACTCGTCAGTTCCTAGCCAGTGTTCAGCTGAAGGAGTTTCAAACATGTGCATTAAGTCCTGCTTAATCGGGCTGTAAGGTGAGATGACTTCAGCAAAGATTGCGCAGAAAACGAGAACGAAGATTATCGCCAGTCCGAACATCGCTAATGGGCTCTTGCCTAATCTCAACAGGACATCAACAAAGGGGCTTCGTCTTTTGCGAACGACTAACTCAGGAGTAAAATTTTCGTCTGTCATTGTTAATCCCTCCTATTAAAAATCTGCGGTAAATACAAGCTGATGAGAAAACATCCGCAACGTGTTCAAAATATCCTGGTTGAACTCGACAGTTTTCGCCACAGCCTTTTGTGTGTGTAAAATTTTCATGATATTGCTATTTCAACTCAGCTTTAATTCTTGGGTCAATGTAAGCATATAACAAGTCAACGAGCAAATTTACGATGCTGAAAGTTATAGCGATGAACAAAACTCCGCCCTGAACCATCGGATAATCACGGCTCATAATCGCGTTCACCATCAAACGCCCGACACCAGGAACAGCAAAGATACTCTCAGTTAAGATTGCTCCGGATAATAACTGCCCGAACTGAAGCCCGCAGAGTGTAACAACTGGGATTAAAGCGTTTCTGAGAGCATGAACGCCGATTACGATGCTTTCTTTCTGACCTTTTGCGCGTGCTGTCCTGATGTAATCCGCGCGGATAACTTCAAGCATGCTTGAGCGTGTCATACGTGTAACCATTGAGATTGACTGTGCGGCCAATGCAACCGACGGCAAAATCATAGCTTTGAACGTTGAAAAACCTGACGACGGAAGCCAGCGAAGACGAACAGCGAAGAAGAGAATTAGCAATAATCCTAACCAGAACACGGGCATTGACAGGCCAATCATCGCGAAAATCATCGTGATTGTGTCGAACCATGAATATTGTTTTATCGCCGAGATTATTCCGCATGGGATGCCGATTAAGATTGCTATAATCATCGCAAACGCCGAAAGTTTCAGAGTGTAAGGGAAAGCCGTCAAAATTTCCTGCATAACTGGACGCTTTGAGCTGTAAGACCGGCCAATATCACCCTTAACGACAGCTTTATAAATGTAATTCCCGAACTGAACCAGAAACGGATCATTCAATCCCTCTTTGTCGCGAAATTCTTTTATGGCTTCGTCGGTGGCCAAATCGCCTAAAACCATTCGTGCGGGATCTCCGGGAGTGAAATATAACAGTGTGAAGACGCAAAAAGCTACTCCCAGCAAGACGGGAATTAGCATCAATATACGCCTGAAAATATATTTGAGCATGAAATCACTTCCTCTATAAAAATTAACGGCAGGTTGTAAGTCTGCCGTCGTGTGAATTATTTTTGCTTCAACGAGTAAAGATTATTCCTCAAAGTAAACGTGTCTGAATGAGTGAACTTCGAACGGGTCAACCTCGAAACCTTTTACGATTTTACGAACTCCGGCGATTGCTTCGTCATTGTGAAGGTAAACCATCGGCAATTGTTCATTGATGTAAAGTTGCATTTCACGGTAGACTTTCGCGCGCTCTTCACCATCAGGAAGACTTCGGCCCTTCGCTAACATCTCATCAAGTTTAGGGTCAGAATATCCGGTGTAATTCGTTCCGGCGTTGCTCTCTAATAATCCTGCGACCGCATAATCAGGATCCGGAACGCTTAATCCCCAGCCAAGCAAGAATACATCATGCGTCTTCTTCTGAAGGTCATTGAGGTACGCGCCCCATTCCTGCTGCATAATCTCTGACTGGATGCCGACTTCCATTAACTGAGCCTGAATAATCGTAGCCATGTCAATACGTTCTTTGCGCTCGTTTGAACGAATGATTAACTTTATCGTCGACGGATCAACTCCGGCTTCAGCAAATAACTTCTTGGCCTTCTCAACGTCGCGGACGTGTGCAGGAAGTTCACCGTCGATTGAGTATTTCGTCGCTGACGGGATTAACGAACGCGGAGTTTTGCCTACGCCTCTGAATACAGCCCGCTGAATATTCACCGTGTCGAGTAAAGCGTCGATTGCCTGGCGAACTCGTATATCATTGAACGGAGCTTTATTGACGTTGAAGCCCATGTAAGTTGTTGACGGAAGAGGCTTACGCTGTAATTCGAGTTCAGGGTTCTCATCAATTCTTGCAAGCTCAATCGTCGTTACGGGATAAGCAATATCGACGGCTCCGGTCTCAAGCTCAATCGTTCTGTTTGTAGGCTCAGGGATTGAACGGACGGTTAACGTTTTGAACTTGGCTTTTTCTCCCCAGTAATCATCAAAGCGTTCAAACGTATAGTGATCTCCTTTTGCCCACTCTTTGAACTTAAACGGGCCTGTTCCGACGGGGTTCATTCCGTAATCATCTCCGGCGGCCTCGACAGCTTTTTTGTTGACGATATTTCCCCAGCTGTGAACGAGCGACGAGAAGAAGGGGTAATTTACCTTCTTAAGATGAAGAATTACAGTGTAGTCGTCTACGATTTCAACGTAATCTAAATCCTGCGAATACGTGTGAATGTGTGAGCCTGCGGGAGTGTTAGCGCGTTCGAGCGAAAATTTTACGTCCTCAGCTTTGAGCTCTTCGCCGTTATGAAACTTTACGCCCTTGCGAATTACCATCTTGTAATCCTTATCAGTCAGGAATTCCCAGCTTTCAGCAAGTCCGGGCCTTAAAGTTCCGTCGGTATTGAGGAAAATTAAGGTGTCGTAAATATGCGAGCATGCACGCGACGTTGGATAATCATTGTGGCCGATTGGGTCAAGAGTTGTCGGGTCATATTGATCTGCGACGACGAGGGTATCTTTTGCGGCGAATGATGAAGATGAAAACGCCATCACGAGAATTAACGCGATAAAAACGGGATAAAACTTTTTCACGATGAGATTAAACCTCCTGTAAAAATTGAGTGTGAATATTCTTGCATATTTGAGTTAATGACTGCAAGCGTTGAATACTGGAAAAATGAAAAATATTCTCCAGAAAAAATTAATTGTCTTATGAATAAAAACAGCATCCGTGAGATTAGCGGGCAGGTAATCTGTAAAATTTTGGAATGAAAAAAATAAAGCATGCTATAATAAATTATTCCACAATATTCAATTCCACAACACTTATTTTATAACAAGGAGGTTTTACCATATGAAGAGATACGTTGCGTTTATATTGTCACTTTGGCTTCTGGCTATTCTAAGCGGTTTTGCTTTCGCTGGTCAGACGCAATGTCCAGTTTGTTGGGGGCTAGAAAGCAAAGCTGTCCTTCCTGTCATGGCGCAAGAACATGCCCAATATGCTACGGCAGACGAACTTATATCCCGGGGTATGGAGTTGGCTGAGGATATTACTCAGAGTGTACAACATGCCATGGTAGAAATGTCTGCTACAAATGTAACGGCAACGGAACAATAACGTGTACTCGTTGCAATGGAAGTGGAACTATATACACAGCAGACCCCACACCTAACCCAACTCCTAATCCAACCCCAACACCTACTCCTACTCCAAACACGAGTATAACGATTAGTTCAACGTATAAAAATGGTAGTGTTGGAAATTATTATTCGGACTATATCTCGGTCAGCGGAGGCTCATCTTCATACACTGTAACTTACAGCGGAACTTTACCTACAGGACTTTCTTTGAGCAAATCAGGAAGCTACATTTACCTCAAAGGTACGCCGACTAAAGCAGGAACATATAGCTTCAAGGTGAATGTTAAGGACAGCTCAGGAAAAACAGCTTCAAAGTCTTTATCTGTGAATATTGCAAGTTCAACAACGAGTATAACGATTGGCTCAACCTACAAGAGCGGCACTGTTGGGACTTATTACTCGGATTATATATTATTAAGCGGAGGCTCATCGTCCTATACTGTAACTTACAGCGGAACTTTACCTACAGGACTTTCTTTGAGCAAATCAGGAAACTATATTTACCTCAAAGGTACGCCGACTAGGGCAGGAACATATAATTTCAAGGTAAATGTTAAGGACAGCTCAGGAAAAACAGCCTCAAAATCTTTATCTGTAAGTATTACAAGCGCTTATAGCTACAATTATTCAATGATAAGCAGTTTTCATACAAATGAAGTTCGCTCAAATCGTCCGACACTTACAAAATTGTATGTTTTGCGCGATGGTGAATTTATCGAAGCTCAACAAATTGAGGCTGAAGCTGGAGAGACTTTAACGTTTAAAGTCGGGGACTGGGTCAACGAAAACGGCGAACATGTCGAAGTTAGCAATGTCCAATTAAAAGTGCTCGCTGACGAAAATGATTTTCTCGGTGAAGTTGAAATTTCAGACGAGGGAATTTTTGTAATCCCCACAGAACTCGTCAATGGTGAAATCATAATTTCGTTAAAGGCTTCATCAGGCAATAAAGAAATAGAAACAGATGCAATTTTAGTAAACACAAATTAAGATTTATTATTTGAAGCAAAATGTAAGACCACCGACCTAAAACGATCGGTGGCCTTTTAATATTTTAATTTTGATTTCCCTGATTATTACTTGAAAGTCTCCGCAACTCTCACAAGCTCTTTGCGAATCTCAATATGCTGAGGACAAACCTTTTCGCATTTCCCGCACTTGATGCATTCTCCGGCTCTCTTATGCCCCATGCCTGCGACGTTCCAGTTTTCATTATT
>JAFTCP010000070.1 GCA_017454625.1 Synergistaceae bacterium | reverse complement strand
TATGATTATCGCGACATTCAACGTTAATTCTGTTCGTACACGCCTTCCAATTCTTGAACGCTGGCTGAAGACTTGCTGGCCTGATATTCTCTTCATGCAGGAGACGAAGACGCAGGATGAATTTTTCCCGGAGCTTGCTTTTAAGGAGTTGGGCTACAGGAGCTTTTATCACGGCGAGAAATGCTATAACGGTGTGGCTGTAATTGTGAAAGATGAGCTTGAAGGCGTTGACGTGAGATTTGGTTTTGACACAGCGAGTTCACACGATGAGACATCAGGGAATTTTTCAGCCTCCAACATTAGCGATATTTCTTCAGGAGTTCCCGCGCTTGAAAATCTCTCACAATCCACATACGGCGACTTCGCAACACGAGTATTGACGTTGAGACATAAAGATATAATCATTCTGAATACGTATGTTCCGCAGGGAAAAGACATTAAGCATGCTGACTTTCAAGTTAAGAAGGAGTTTTTTTCGCGAGTTCGTGAGATTATTGACGCTGAGAGTGAGAATAAATTCTTGTGGCTTGGAGACTTGAACGTTGCGCCGACACCTCAAGACGTTACTCATCCGGAGAACAAGAAAAATCACGTATGCTTCTGTGAGGAAATCCGCGAAGTCTTTTGCGAGACAAAAAAGGGCCTCGTTGATGTCCTGAGGCTCTTTGATAGTTCATGCGTGTATACTTTCTATGATTATCGGGTGAAAGATGCCGTGAATAACGCAATCGGCTGGAGAATTGATCACATGCTCGCGACAAAATCACTCTCGGACTTAGCTGTAAAGTGCTGGGTTGATATTGAGCCGCGAACATGGGATAAACCCTCTGACCATACACCGTTAATCGCTGAGTTTAATTTGCCGTAAAATATGCTGGGTTCGCGAAAAATGGGAAATCAATCATACGCCACTTATCGCAAAATTATTCACAAAACGCCGTTAAAGCTACAACAATCCGTAAAATTTCAGTCTTTCTGCGCATTCTTCACGTCCCATGAGTTCGGCGACCTCAAAAATTCCCGGACTTACTTTCATTCCCGTGAGTGCAAAACGCAGGGGCATAGCGTAATCCTTCATCTTTGCTCCCTCAACCGAAGCTATGTAAGCGCGTGCAATTTCTTCGAGTTTCTCAGCCTTCCATTCAGGAGACGCGAAAATTTCCGTGAAAAACTTCTTGAGCTTGTCTTTGTCGAGTTCGTCAGCGTTCCAGCGGGCTTTTACCGGCTCAAACGACACGAAATAATCAGCGAATTCCGACATTTCTTTAGCTGTACGTCCGCGTCCGGCCATGAGAGTTAAAGCGTCCTCGAGATATTTCACGCCGCGAGATTTCTCGACATCCTCGACCGGCAATCCCGCTTCAATCCAAAACGGTCTCACCATCGAAAGACGCACAGAAGGCTCTAACGCTTTAAGATGCTCCTGATTGATATAGTTCAATTTGTCGAAATCGAATACGGCGGCTTTTCGTGTAACTCGTGAGAGCTCGAATAACTCCGCAGCTTCCGAACGCGTGAAAATTTCCTTATCGTCTCCCGCTGACCAGCCAAGAAGCGCGAGAAAGTTAAACATTGAGTCGGGCATATATCCCATATCGCGATATTCGTAAATGCTCGTCGCTCCGTGCCGCTTGCTGAGCTTCTTTTTGTCCCGGCCAAGTATCATTGGAAGGTGAGCGAACTCCGGAACTTCCCAGCCTAATGCGCGATACAATAAAATCTGCTTTGGAGTGTTGGAGATATGATCTTCGCCCCTGATTACGTGAGAAATCTGCATTAAGTGATCATCGACGACAACAGCATAATTATACGTCGGCATTCCGTCGCTCTTGATTATCACTATGTCTTTGAGCTTGTCGCTGTCTTTCTCGCGTAAACCGTCGCTCATAACGTCAATTTGTCCGTAAACAATATCTTTGAACGAAATATCCTGTCCTGGCTCAACACGGAAGATTATTGCTTCTCCGTCCTTGTAGGCTTTGCCGGCGTTGACGAGTTGATTTGCGTAATCCCTGTAAATCTCTAAACGTTCGGACTGACGGTAAGGGCCGTAATTTCCTCCGATGTCCGGGCCTTCATCCCAATCAAGTCCGAGCCAGACCATTCCGGACATAATAGTTTGCTCGTATTCCTTCGTTGAGCGTACAAGGTCAGTATCTTCAATGCGTAAAATAAATTTCCCGTTGTTGTGTCTTGCCCAGAGCCAGTTGAATAATGCCGTGTGGCCTCCGCCAATGTGAAGGGCTCCCGTTGGACTTGGAGCAAAACGAACGCGTACATCTGTCATGTGTAAAATTGTTCCTCCTGATAAAAAATTTTATTATCAACGCTGAAATTATACACGCAAAACAGTCCGACTTTGAGCGGGCGG
>JAFTCP010000069.1 GCA_017454625.1 Synergistaceae bacterium | reverse complement strand
GTCAGTGTAATCGACAATCTCGGTCCTTCCCGCTTCGATAAACGCTTCGGCTCCTTTCTTGTCGCCAACATAAACATATCTTCCGTCCTTCACAGCAAACGCTTCGACAACTTGACTGCCTTTGGACGTGAAAATTTTTCCGTAGACAACGAGGGCAGCAATAATTTTTTTCGGAGAAGGCAGCTATACTCGCTCCGATGATGACACTAATAACCGCGATAAATAATAGCGTCATCCTGATAAAACGCATACGAATTGCTTTGTGAATCTCTGCAATTCTCCTTTCATTGGGAATTTGTGTAGTTTAGTGATTTCCTTACGCTAAGGTAAAGTAATTTCCGAAGAGTCAAGCTGTTTGTTGTCAGGGATTATCAGCGTTACAACGGTTCCGCCGCCGTCATTAGGCGTAATCATCAGGCTTCCTCCACACATAATTTTCAACCTCTGCTGAATGTTTTTGAGCGCAATATGAGGTTCGTCGTCATCTGCCGGATTAAAACCGCGTCCGTTATCCTTAATGACAATCTCACTTCCGGAATCCGTTTTGCGCGTCCTGATGGAAATTCGGAACGGGCCGGCATATGGATCTCTCCCGTGCTTGATGGCATTCTCAACAATGGGCTGAAGTGTCAGCGGAGGAACTCGGAAAAATGTATGCGGAATATCATAATCAACAAACAAACTGTCCTCATATTGGGCCTGTTCAACGGCAAGATAAACCCGCGTATGTTCAAGCTCCGACGAAAAAGGGATTGGCTCAGCGCTCGCAATGGCGGTAAAGTTTTTGCGAAGGTATGTCGTGAAATCCATAATAACCTGACGGGCAAGTTTCGGGTTCTGCTCACATAAACAATAAATACTCGTCATCGTGTTGTAGATAAAATGAGGCCGCATTTGAAGCACCATGATGCTGGCACGTTGATTAGCAATCTCACGCTGTCGGCTCAAATCCTGCTCAATCTGGTCTGAGAGAATGAGGCTGTACATTGACAAGGCTGATACGACAATGCTGATGTCGATTAACGGGTAAATTTCAATGAACATTTGTACGAGAAGCACGCCTGTTATCGGAAGGATGGTTAGTACAAAACTCAGGAAGGCTTTATGTGAAAGCTGTTCTCGTCGGCGTATTAATCCTGCTAGAGTGAGAAGCATAGCTATAGTCATTGGCAAAATTCCCAAAGGATACCAAGTTCCGCGACAATATTTACCCTCAGGCGTGAAATAGTAGAAAATTCTAATAAACGGAGCGATTGCAATCAGCACAACAAAAACGGCCCACATTCCTATCACGACATGAAAGAGCCGGCTTGAACGTAAATTTTCTCCGCAGCAGTGTACGAGATAAGCTGTCATCATGGGCATCGGCAGTGAAATAAGAAAGGTTTCTATAATCAGTATGGAATGCAATGACCAAATCGGAACTTTATAGCTGTATGTTAAAGTTTCACCGAAACCGGCCAATGACAACAGCACAAGAATTATGAAAAGGCTTCGAAAAAATCTCTTGCTCCAATGGTCAACACCGGGCATTATTGCGATGAACCACAGCCCGAACAAACTTAACAGCAGAGCCGCGCCGATTATGAAGTAGATAAAATATGCATCGTTCCAATAAATCACTCGTCAGCGCCTCCAATATAAAATGGATAACGCAACTTTTTCAGCTGTTCTCTTACGTCGTCCGCAGTCAGAGGCTTTAACATGAAACCGCTGGCCTCAGTCTTCCAAGCGTCGAGCGAGTAATCCGCGTATGCTGTCAGAAACACAATGTTAGTCCGGGAATTAATTTCAAGCAGAGTTTTGCAGAGGTCAAGCCCGCTCGCCGTTCCAAGTTCAATATCCAGAACAGCCAGCGCAACACGGTTCTTTTTCGCGTATTCAATCGCTTCCATTGGCCAGACAAACCCCGTAATCGTTGCGTTCGGAATAACTTCACCTAAGACACTCAGACAATCAGAGAGAATTATTTTGCTGTCGTCAACGATTATGACGTTTGGACTTTTTTCACTCTGGGCCGCGAGATTGAACAGGTTATTAACGTCAACTCCAAAACATTTAGCAAGCCGCAAAATCATCATGGCATCCGGAAGCCGGCTTGAGTTCTCCCAACGTGCAACGGTGGAATGATTGACAAATAGCTTCTGTCCGAGCTGTTTTTGTGAAAGTCCCTTTTCCTCTCGAAGTCTCCGCAGGGTTCTCGCAAATAAAGTGTTCACTCAATACACCTCTCAATTTTATGTTCGCAATTATGATAAACCGGCTCGGTTGAAATATAGTTAATGCAATTTTGACGACTCGGAAAATCAATTGACCGCAAAATCCAACGAATAGAAAATGAAATCAACATGGCAATCTGTCATGTCCATTTTTTATTGGAGGAGGAATTTTTTATGCGTAAATTTTTATGCGCGGTTTTATTGATTGGCCTGTTATGCGGCTGTTCCTACGGCGATACGCTCAAGAGTGATCGGCTGTTTCAGGTTGCGCTGCTTCAATCCCTGATGCAGGGAGAGTATGACGGCGTAGTTACGGTTGGCGAGCTGAAGAATTACGGCGATACCGGCATCGGCACGTTTAAGGGTGTCAATGGCGAGATGATTGTACTTGACGGCGTTGTTTATCGGGCACTCTGGGATGGAAGCGTTGAAGTTGCTCCCGACGACGAGACAGTCCCATTCTCCAACGTTACATTTTTTGACGCTGACATTAAGGCCGGAAACGTGAACGCCTCTTCGTCAAATGAGCTGAAAAGTATTCTGAACTCCATTGTGAGGAAGCACGGAAGAAATCAATTCTACATGGCGAAAGTTACAGGCCTTATGCCCTCAATTCTCGTCCGGAGTGAGCTTGAGCAGAAAGAGCCGTATAAACCTCTCAACGACGCACTCAAAACGGATCAGAGAGAGTTCACGTATTCGGACATCAAAGGAACGGTTGTAGCTCTGTATTGCCCGGATTACATGGACGGTCTGAACACGGCGGGATGGCATTTACATTTCATCTCTGAAGACAGGCAAAAGGGCGGCCATGTGCTGGACTTGAAAGTTCAGGACGGAGTTCTGGAGCTGGACATAATCAGCGAGTTTGCAATGGTCGTTCCGAACCGTGAGAGCTTCAACGTCAAAAGTCTTGCAACGGATATGAAGAAGGATATTGAAGAAGTCGAGGGAAAATAAAGTATAGACCAATGACTAATTTCAAAATTCTTTTACGGGAGAAGAGTGGTAAAAAACTAGCAGCCTTTTCTCTGATTATCTTTCTGCTAATCTCGGCGGTTGTGTTTTTCGCGGTCTTAAGGTTCTGTTTTTCGCGGTCTTAAGGTTCT
>JAFTCP010000068.1 GCA_017454625.1 Synergistaceae bacterium | reverse complement strand
GCAACAGCTTCCTTCAAGTCTCCGGCTAAATTGTTCATAATATCCGTGTCATCCGAAACTTTTTTAACGTTGTCAGCAATCATCTCAATTGAGGCCGCAACTTCCTCATTCGTCGCTGAAGTTTCCTCCGAAATTGACGCGAGATTAGTAACAGCATCTAAAATTACTCCCTTGATGCTCTCAAGCTGGCCCGTAACATCCGAGACCGAAGAAATTTCCTTGATGGAGGCGTTAATATCCTCGCTGAGTTCGTTAAACTTTTCCTGAGACATAGCAAGCAGCATTCTTTCATCGTTGATTATTACCCTGATATTCTCGGCTTCGTCGACACATTCACTCGAAAGAGCCTCAATTTCTGCGGCAACATCACGAATTTGATTAGCTGACTCGTCGGATTGTTCAGCGAGTTTCTTTATCTCGGCGGCAACAACTCCAAATCCCCGTCCGGCTTCCCCTGCTCGTGCGGCTTCAATGCTGGCGTTGAGCGATAATAAATTCGTCTGTGAGGCTATCGCTGAAATTACCTGCACCATCTCTTTGATTTTATCGATTGACTCGTTCGTCGCGTTAATCTTGGTCGTGATAATGTCAATCGCTTCCGATGTTTTGACCGATGAACTTGCTACGTCGTTGATGCATTGCATGGCTTCGGCGTTGGATTCATTCATTGTTTGGGAATTTTTGTTGAGGTTATCGACGTTCTTCACGGCCTGTTCAATCACGCTTCCCATACTGTTGACGTTTTCGTTGATGTCCCGGACGCTTGAGGCCATTGTTACGGTTGTCTTAGCGAGGGCTTGCATTGACTCCGCGATTTGTGAGGCTGAATACGATGAGTCATGAGCCATTTCTGCCGTTGATTTTACAGTGTCAGTGAGTGAGAATGCCGAGACTTGAATTTTCTTGACAACCTCGATCAGGACTGCGCTTAATTTTCCGGCGGCATGAATTAGCTGTGAAGTTTCGTAGACATGACTTTTTGCGGTTAGCTTTACGTCGAGATTGACATCAAGAAGTTTTTCTATCCTGTTGGCGACTTCCTGCAATGGATTTGCGATATTTCGGGCTATTATGAGCGTAATAATTGTGAATATGAATATTAAAGCTGAGCTGATAGCAATTATTATCCCGTAAATTTTTCGCTCGGCCTCCTGAATTTGTGTAGCAGGCTTGCCGGAAAAAGCCATTCCGTAAATTTTCGTCGCGTACTGAATTGGCATATAATAAACGTGATAATCAATCCCGTTAATCTTCACGTTGTCCGAGTAATAATCATTCCCCTTGCTTACAGCCGCCCACACAGCATCAGAAGCCGGAGTTCCTTCAATGCGTTTTCCCGAAGCATCTTTTATCGTCGTCATGAAGCGAATATTATTCTTGAACAGCGTCAAGTCAACGCCGGTTGCTTTCATCGAGTCAATATAATTCGTGTCATATCGAATGAAGCCGTCAACGAGGTCATTATCATTCAAGATGTCGTATTCGTAATATTCGCGGAGGGCTTTAGCGGCGACTATTAATTGTTCTTTCGTACTCTGCTTGAGATTGGTAATCGCAATCCTCGAAGTTGCTACGGAAACAACGATTACTGCGACTATCAGGGGAACTAAAGCTAGAGCAATCAACATAACTTTTAGGCTGATTTCCTTATTTTTCTTCATTATGACAAAATTTTTCTCCTTATTTTTATCGTTACGAAACAATCAATTTTCAAGCCATGATATTTTGCGCATCATGCGGAATTGTCGATATATCTTGTGTACTAATAATAGATAGAAGCACGCACTAGAAACTCACATTTCCTGCTTATATTTACTGGTGAATTTGTGTATTCATGATAAACATTTCAGGCCCGCAATATACATTTCATCAACAACTTCATAATTCATCAAATTTTCAAGTCCGTAATATTCCTCGCGTCATACGGAGTTTGCTGATAAACAAAGTAATTCAGCCAGTTTGAGTAAAGCAAGTTCGCGCTTGACCGCCATGTGCAGACTGGAGGCTTTGTGTCGTCGTCATTGGGAAAATAATTATGTGGAACGTGAATAGCAATTCCAGCCCGTTTATCCCGCCAATATTCGAGCGCTAAAGTCTCCGGATCATATTCAGAGTGTCCAGTGATGAATAACTGCCGGCCTTCGTTGGTCGAGATTGCGTAAACTCCGGCTTCGTAGCTTTCGGATAAAATTTTCAGCGCAGGAACTTTCTTCACGTCCCGCCGCATTATCGTAGTGTGTCTTGAGTGTGGAACCATGAAGACATCATCGGAGCCGCGAAATAAAATTGAACCTTTGTGAGTTACTCGATGCTGAAAGACCCCGAAAAGTTTTTGATGGAGATGAATTTTCGGGATCCCGTAATGATAATACAATCCGGCCTGAGCTCCCCAGCAGATATGAAACGTGCTGTGAACGTGAGACTTGCTCCAGTCCATAATCTCGCACAGTTCCGGCCAATAAACGACTTCTTCAAACGCAAGATGCTCAACAGGCGCTCCGGTTATAATCATGCCGTCAAAGAACTGGTCTTTCACGCTGTCAAAAGTTTTATAGAACGCGAGCATATGTTCAATCGGCGTATTCTTCGGAGTTCGTCCGCTGACCGTCAATAATTCAATTTCAACCTGAAGCGGAGTGTTTCCCAAAAGTCTGGCTAATTGCGTCTCAGTAACTATTTTTGTCGGCATCAAGTTGAGAATTAAGATACGTAAGGGCCGAATGTCCTGAGTCATGGCTCGTCTCCGTGTCATGACGAAGATATTTTCACGCTCAAGGATGCTTGCCGCCGGTAAATCACCGGGAATATTTATAGGCATTATGCAAAGTCTTTCAGTAATTCGTCGCGCAGAATTTTCACGCCTTTAGAAGCAACTTCACGGATTACATGGAAATTCAGCCAGCCTGGAACGTCAACTTCTTTCGGGTCAATCAAGTATGCTCTTGTCCCGGAGCGTAAATCCTGAATAAGTCCTGCGGCAGGATAAACGACGAGCGACGATCCGATTACAGCGAAGATGTCAGCACTTCGGACGAGTTTAGCGGCATTCATAATCTCCGGGACAGCCTCGCCGAACCAGACGATATGAGGACGTAAAGTTTCGCCGTCTGAATTTTTCTCGCCGTATTCCATTTTTCGATAGCCTATGTCGATAATTTTATTCTCGTTATTAACAGGTCTGGCCTTCGTGAGTTCTCCGTGTAAATGCAGAACATGAGAGCTTCCGGCTTTTTCGTGTAAGTTGTCGACGTTTTGAGTTATGATTTGTACGTCAAAGTATTTCTCGAGTTCAGCCAAAATTTTATGTCCGTCGTTAGGTTGTGCCTTCTCGAGCTGAGCGCGCATGTCGTTGTAAAAATCCGTCATCAACTTCGGATTACGATACCAGCCCTGAATACTCGCGACATCCTCAACGTTATATTTTTCCCAGAGACCTCCGGAATCCCTGAATGTCTGAAATCCGCTCTCTGCGCTAATTCCTGCTCCTGTAAGTACAACGAGACGTTTTTTGTTATCCGCCATGAAACTTTTCCCCCTTATGTAATATGCAAGCTGAGTAAGTAAAATAATATCACCAAAAACTTTTATTCTCAGCAAATATTCTCTGCATTGGCCATCAAAATTTGCTATTATTCCTTACGTGTCAAATTCCTGAGTTCTTCATTTATCATCTATCGCGAATTAATTATTATGTATAATAGTATAGAAAATTTTACATTGGGGGAAATTATAAAGTGAAATTCAACGAGAGCTTAACATTTATAAAGAGATTTGCGAAGTCGCCCCGAAGAATAGGAAGTGTTGCGCCGAGCTCGAAATTTTTGACTAAAGCGATGCTTGACCGAGTTGACTGGGAAAATGCTGACTTTATCGCTGAACTTGGAGCAGGAACGGGAGTTTTTACGCGTGAGATTGTGAAGCGTGCGAAGCCTGATGCGAAAATTTTAGTGTTCGAGATTGACCCAGCTTTACAGAAATTAATTCGCGAGGAACACCCGGAGCATAAGGGATTAAGTCTTCACAGCGACGCTCAGGAACTTTACAAGTACATGAAGGACAACGGAATTGACCAGCTTGATTTTGTGATTTCGAGCCTGCCTTTTACAGTTCTGCCGCCGAGAATGACCGTAAGAATTCTTGATGCTGTCGTGAAAGCCCTGAAGCCTTCCGGACATTTTGTAGCGTATCAATATTCTTCAATCATGAAACATGTCCTGAAGAAGAAATTTTCTCACATGAAGACGCGTTTTGTGATGTTTAATATTCCTCCGGCGTTTGTTTATGACTGTTGGAGGTAAAAATATTGAAGTATATAACGCGTTTTCCCGTCATTAATGATGAAATTCATGCTTTGTGATGATATAATTGCGTTAAGTCTGAAAATTTCGCTGTAAGTCTAATTTGTATAAAAGTTTCTGCAAAATGTACATAATTAATTTTTAGGGATATAATAAGTTCATTGTATGCTAAAAATATTTTGTTGATATTCTCTGTTCATGATGAGTGGGCGGAGAATTTTTTTAGCGTGGTGAATGGAGCAGGATTATTAAAGCTAAGTAGGACGCTGAAATCGTGAGAGAATGAATTGTGAAATCTGCTACAGTTGATGATGTGAGAGTTTTTGTGTAAAAGTAAATTTTTGTGGAATGATGGGACCTGCGTTTGACCGTGTGAGAAAATTTTGTGAAGTTATGCAATCTGGATTATGAAAATTGCTTACGACCATATTAAAAGTTACAGCACAGCTGAAATTTTTACGTCTTCAATGAAAACGCTCTTGTTGACAACTTGATGAAGTATTTCTGTCTGAGTTGGGAAAATTCGGCAAAAAATAATGGCGGAAACGTAGAGATTCGAACTCTAGGAACATCACTGCTCAGACGCTCTCCAAGCGCCCGCCTTCGACCACTCGGCCACGTTTCCAAACCATAATTAACAACGCGCAAGATTATAGCACAAAAATTATT
>JAFTCP010000067.1 GCA_017454625.1 Synergistaceae bacterium | reverse complement strand
AAGAACGACATCAACATTAAGAGCCTTCCAAGGAAGATTTGCGGCCTTAGGTTCAGCGTAAATTGTGATTTCTTTTCCGTCAACTGTGATTGAGCCGGGGACTTTCACGGTCTTTCCGTCTTCCTCGAAAACGGGTTCTTTGCTTTCTACTGTGTGCTTGTTCTCGCCGATAACTCCGCAATAACCCTTCTGAGCGGTGTCATACTTGAGCAAATGAGCCAGCATTGCCGGACTTGTTAAATCGTTAATCGCGACGACTTCATAACCTGCAGCACCGAACATCTGACGGAAAGCAAGGCGGCCAATTCTTCCGAAGCCGTTAATAGCAACTCGTACAGCCATGATAAAAATTCCTCCAATTCACAATATAATTTATGAAAATTTTGATGTGCGAAAGTATTATACAACATCTATAATAATTTATGCGTGAAAAAAAGACCCGGAGTTTTATCCGGATCCTTCTGGGTTGGAGTTTTAATTTTATTCTCACTAAAGCTCTGAGTAAATCTATTACTGAAGCAAGCTGAGAACTGACTGCGGAAGCTGGTTTGCCTGTGCGAGCATTGATGTGCCGGACTGGTTGAGGATTTGCAGTTTCACAAATTCCATCATCGTAGCGGCCATGTCTGTGTCTCTGATTCTGGACTCCGCCGCCGTCAAGTTCGTCATCGTCGTGGTCAAGTTCTCGCTGGTGTACTCTAACGCGTTCTGATAAGCTCCGATCTTCGCACGCTGACTTGAGACCGTGTTGATTGCCGCGTCGATTATGCCGATTGCCTTCGAAGCTGACTCTCTCGTTGAAACGTTGATTGCATTAACGCCGAGTGCTCCTGATGACATGTTGCCGATATCAATTGCAATGTCCTCGCCCTCGTTTGCGCCAATCTGGAACACTGTAGAGCTGTCGACGATGTGAATAACCGCCTCATAACTTCCATCATCAGGCTGAAGGATGAAGTTCTTCTCTTCGTCGCTCCACTGAGCTTTAACATTGGCCATAGCGTCGAACTCAATATCAACGTTCGGATGAAGCACGCCGATTAATCGATTATCAGCAACTTTAATATTCGTCGCAACCGGTGTTCCTGAGTGAGCATCATAGATTGAAGCCCTGAATGCAGGAGTTGAGCTTTCTTTGACGACGTTAAGCGCGAATGTGTTAATTAAATCCTCGTCGCCGCTGAAGGTTAAATTACCTCTGTCGCCAGGAAGAATTGACCTGAACATGAACGTTCCGCCGACTGTTTCAAGGCCCTGACTATCAGCTGTGCTCTTCTCAACGAATGTGCAGAACTTACTTGCTCCGTCGCCTGTTACATACTTAGCTTGTCCGAGATCAGTTCCGATTGCGTAATTGAACTTGTTCTCCAGCTCATGGAGCGTGTCAGTCGCGTAAAGGGTTACTGTTGCAGTCTTGCCGTCGCCCTGAGAGATCGTGATCGTCTGCGGAGTTTCGAGCATGAATACACCTGACGAGTTCCAGAATGTATTAAGGTCGCGTAATTTTGTGTCGCCGGTTGCAGTTTTGCCGATGTAAGCCGCCGTAAATGATGCTAATTTATCATCATCAGCTGATGTATAATTTTCAAAATCGCTGTTGGTTGTTAAGATTATATCTCCCTCATAGACAGTTCCATTTTCACCGTTGAGATAGAAGTTACGTAAATGAATTTCCTTATTAGCCGTTGGAGCCGCCTCGCTTGTGTCGATTGCGAAGTCAACCGTTCCGCCCGCAGTGTAATCACCATTCTCATCACTGATTGCGTAAGTATCCCATTTGTACGGCCAATCCTGATCCTGCGTAGCTGAAACCTGAATATCAGCTCCACTAGCAGCATTTTGAACATCAGCCTTAAAGTTATAGACAAATTTATCGCCGACGCTGACATTAGCAAGCTGGTCTGTGTCGAGTGTCATCGAGATTGCACTAGTTGTAGTACTAGGGTCAGTTGAAGTATCGACAGTGTCATCACCAATTCCGAGTTTTTCGCCGAGATAGGTTGTAGCACCGGTTACTACGATATTGTCCTCAAGATAATTCTTAACTGTTCCATCTGTCGTCAAAACGTTTGAAGTTGCTTTTAATGTTACGCTGTCAGTTCCAACCGAAACGACCTCAAAGAGAACGCTGGCGTTATTCGTAATATTATTTGTACCGGCGGTTGGGTCTATTCCGAATATCTCTTCCGGCGAAGCACCCAATCCGTAAACTCCTGTAAGTTTTGCGGCGGCACCAGTTCTTGCTGCACCGTTAACGCTGTAATCTCCGGCCGGTAAATTATCTACTGCAACTTTCTCAATTCCGTTGTCGTTTACTACTTGAACGTCAGTAATTACATTAGGATGCTTTATCGTCATAATTGAGGACTTCTGAACTTGGCCGGAACCTGTCTGACTTGGATCAACGTTGACCGTGATTTTGTAGTTGCCCTCAAAAGATTTTTTCTGTCCGAACTGGTCTATTTCCCTGAGTGAGCCGCGAACATAGGCTTTTACGCTTAAGTTGCTTGATGACGTGATGCCTGCGCTGCTTCCGTCGAGTAAACGCTTCTTGTTGAACTGCGTCGTGTTGGCTATCCTGTCGATCTGATCTTTGAGCTGGTCAATTTCGAGCTGGATATAGCTTCTGTCTTGTGAAGTCAGAGTGTCGTTGCTGGCCTGGACTGAAAGTTCGCGCATTCTCTGGAGCATTGAGTTAGTTTCGCCGAGTGCACCTTCTGCGACCTGAAGCATTGACGTAGCGTCTTGGGTATTACGGATTGCGACTTCAAGTCCGGAGATTTGCGAACGCATTTTCTCGGAGATTGCGAAACCTGCGGCATCGTCTGCGGCTGAATTGATGCGAAGACCTGTTGATAATTTCTGAATAGTCTTCTCCATCGCGTTGTTGGTCGAGTTCAGGGCGTTATAAGCCGTGAGTGCCGGTATGTTGTGATAAATCCTCATTTTGTTTAGCCTCCTGCAATTAAATTATTTCCTTATGAATGAATATATTTTCTTACTTTGTGCTGCATTCCCTTGCAGTGTATCGGCTTCCGTGCCCTCACAGGTAATATATCGGCGTTAAAACGCTTGACTTTAATTTTTATGATAATCGTGAATTGACAAAAAAATAAATTTTGATATTATATTTTGCGTTTTGCACGTGGGTGGTTAGTTCAGAGGTAGAACGCTTCCTTGACACGGAAGAGGTCAGAAGTTCGATTCTTCTATCACCCACCATTTTT
>JAFTCP010000066.1 GCA_017454625.1 Synergistaceae bacterium | reverse complement strand
GTAGCGGAGAAGCTAACGAGTTAAGCCTCATTAACTCAATCGATTACGGAATAAGATTAGCTGAGAACAAGAAATAAAAATAGAGAATGACCTGTAAATTTTGCAGGTTAAAAATATATTTAGGAGGTAAAGTTTTTATGAAGAAATTTGCTTTAGCTTTAGTATTAGTGTTCTGTTTCACGTTAATGGCGAGCGCGGAACTCACCGAACCCGTTCACCTTACGTTTGCGGCTCAGGAAGTCGGAACGGGAGCTTATTCAGTTTCAGCGGCAATTCAGGGAGCAATGTTAAAGGGACTTCCTGAAGGCTCAACGATCGACTTAACAACGAACTCTCCGGGTGGAGTCGGCGCTCCTGTTCTCATTCAGCGTGGACGTGCCCAGTTAATCGTTGGAAACGCAGGCCCCTCACTTTGGAGCTACGAGAGAAGCAAGAAAGATTATCAGTTTGGAGATTGCCCGGACGTTCGCAGTATTGCCGGAGGACTTGGACACGCTTTCGCAAATATCATGTTCACGAAAGCATTTGTTGACAAATCTGGATGCACGACACTTGAAGAAGTCATCGAGAAAAAAATATCCCATTCGCTTAATCACGAAGAAAAACGGAACTCTCGGCGAGCTTACGGCTGAAAGAGTTATCGAGGCTTGCGGAATTTCCGTTCAGGATTTCATGAGCTTTGCAACTTGGGAGAAAACAGGAACGGACGCAATCAAGTCGGGCATTCAGGATGATTTATACGACGCGACGATTGACCACGTAGACGCAGGCCAATCAACGACAACTGAAATTTGCTTAACTCACGAGATGCATTTTGTCCAGCTTGCCCCTGAGACGCTCGCGAAACTTCAGACAATGGGCTATGCTCCTGTTACGATGGTCGCCGGAACTTGGAACAAACAGGATAAAGATATTCAAACTATGGGCTCACAACAGAACGTAATTGTCCCTGCAAGCATGAATGACGATGTAGCTTACGCGCTGGCAAAAGCAATCTGCGAGAACAAAGAGGATATCGCCTCCGCAGTAGCTTCATTGAAATGGTTTGACCCCAAGACGGCCGGAAAACATGAACTCAACGGCGCTCCCCTTCATCCCGGCGCAATGAAATATTATCAGGAGATGGGCTACGAGTTCGACGAGTTCAAATAGAATTTCGCAATAAGAATTTTACGGCTCGACTCGCTTTTACACGGGGCGGGCCTTTATTAATCATTAATTTTCTTGAGGAGATGAAAAATTTATGGGTTTACGAATGATCGCGGCAGTAATCGTAACAATAGCGTTCTTCGCGTTCCAAATGTATATCGCGCTCGTGAAACAGTTTATGCCCATGCTTCAAAGTCCGATACACTTAATTTTCGCTTTGACGCTGGTATTTATTTATTTCCCGGCAGATTATAATTATCGCAAGAAAGTCCAGAAGAAAGCCGAAGAAGCAGGCCAAGTTCCAGATTTAGCGTTGCTGAACAAAAATTCTTGGTGGAACTTCATTGACATTTTGCGTTCGTAGGTATCGGCTATTTATTATGGTATATCTTGACACAGTACGGAAGACTGAATGATTACGTTTTAGGCGTTGACGAAGTTATGACGATTGACCACGCGGCAATGGTTATAACAATTTTATTATTGCTCGTCGCTGTGTATAGAACTCTCGGCGGAATTTTAGCGGGATTTATCACCGTTTTCATAATTTACGCCTGGACTTCGCCGTATCTTCCCGGAATTTTGCATACCAACGCGAAGCCTTTTGACCAGTTCATAGAGGAATTTACTTCGGGAATGACGATGACAGAGAGCGGCGTATTTGGAACTCCGTTATTGACGAGCGCGAACACGTTATTTTACTTCATAGTTTTCGGTGCGTTCTTCTCAACAATCGGAGGCGGCCAATTATTAATTGACATGGGAATGAAATTATCGAACAAATCTTCAGGAGGCCCCGCGAAAGCCGCAGTGTTATCTTCGGGATTAATGGGAATGATTTCAGGCTCAGCAGTCGCGAACGTCGCAACAACCGGCGTTATGACAATTCCGATGATGAAAAAAATCGGCTACGAACCAGAAGAGGCAGGAGCTGTTGAAGCCGTCGCATCGACAGGAGGCCAGATTATGCCGCCTATAATGGGAGTGGGAGCGTTCATAATGGCCGAAATGTTAGGCGTAAATTACATGTCGATAGCTGCAAGCGCAATTATCCCGGCAGTAGCTTATTATTTCGCTGTGTTCGTGCTTGTTGACAGGTTAGCCGCAAAACGTGCCGCAAATCTTGATTCAACCGCTGATGCTTCAATTCGCGTAGACAGGCCGGTAATGCCGAGATTATATTTGTTAATTCCTGCAATTTTGCTTGTTGTCTGGATCATTCGCGGCTACTCTTTAATGCGCGCCGGTGTGGTCGGAATTTTCGCATGTTTAGCCTGCGACGTGATTAATTATTTCGTGAATAAATCAGACTTCCTGAACTTACAGCGATTATGGGGATGCTGCGTTGATGGAGCAAAACAGGCGGCGGCTATTGCAATTCCTACGGCGGCTTGCGGAATTATCATCAACGTCGTAACTCAGCAGACTTCACTTGCAACGAATCTTTCAGTTTTGATTCGCTCACTCGGAACAAATTATTTATTCATGGCTATGATTATTGCGATGGTCGGCTGTATGATTTTGGGAATGGCTTTACCAACGGTTGCGGCTTATTTGGTCGGCGTAATTTTGTTCGTTCCGTGCATTCAGCCTATATTATTACAGACTGGATTAGCTCCTGCGACTGCGGCACTCTGCGCTAACATGTTCGTGTTCTATTATGGAATTATGGCACAGATCACGCCTCCTGTTTGCGTAGCTTCGTATACTGCGGCGGGAATTGCTGGAGCCGATGCCATGAAGACGGGCTTGAAGGGTTTTACTTTCGCGATGGTTGGCTTTTTGGTTCCGTTCGTGTTCGTGTATAATCCTCCGTTATTGCTTAAAGGTTCATGGTCGGAGATCGCAATTGCAACGTTACAGCTTGCTATCGGAACATATTTCTTGGCTATCGTCGTTGCTGGTTTCTTCAAGAGTGAGATGAACGTAATATCCCGCGCAATATTATTCTTATCGGCTTTGTGCTTAATCGCGCCTGAAATGATAAGTTCAATCGTCGGTGCTGTTATCGGAATTGCAATACTCTTCATCAACTCAAGAGGTGCAAAACCTGCGGCGGCTTAACGTGAGGACGTGAAATATTCTCGGTGATGATTAGTTATTCTTAGACGAAACAATCTTTGACGGTTCATGAAATACACGAGATTTTTGCGGAGATAATGAAATATTCTCAGCCAAAATAGGGAAGCTAAAATTTTTGACGGCTCATGAGACACATGAAATATTATCGGTGATGATGAATTATTCTCAGTCAAGAGTAGCGGTTCATGAGACATGCGAGATATTCTCAGCCATGACAAGAAAGCTAATTTCTGGTGCGGCCCATGAGACACATGATATTTTCTCGGAGTTAGCTGTTCTTAATGAAATATTTAGCGGCTCATGAAAAGTTAGAGATATTTACATGAGAGTAAAACACTGAGAACACGAAAAAATTATCGAGGGGGGCGAATTTTGTCCCCTTAATAGATCACAAAGAAAGGAGAAATTACATGACCAGACATCATAAAGTTGCTATAGCAGGAAGCGGATTAGCGGCACTCGCGGCAGCGGCACGTCTTCATGAAGAGGGCGTGAAGGACATTGCAATTTACGCTGACGGTCTCGGAGGAACTCCATATATCGCGGCAATAAATTTTGTTCTCCCTGAAAATCCCTACGGCGACACTCCCGAACAATACGCAAAGGACATGTTAGCGGCAGGTTATAATATTGGGAATAAAGAGCTTGTGAACGAAATGGCGGCTAATACGTTAAGGAGTTATGAGCTTTTATGTCGATGGGGAGTAACTTTTGCTCATAATGACGACGGAAGCATAAAATTACGCCACGTTTCAGGACATACATACCCGCGTTCGTTATGCCAGACGACAAATTTAATTGGCGTTGAGATTGAGAATATTATGCTTAAGAAACTTGAAGAGGCCGGAATTGAGTTTCACAAAAAATGCGTCGTCGTGAAGTTGCTCAAGAATAAATCTGGGAAAATTGACGGCTTCACGGTTATCGAAAACGGCGGAGAACCTTACAACGTTTACGCTCCTGTTGTCGTAGCTTCATGGGGCGGAGTTGGAAATTTATTAGGGACTTCAACATATCCTGACGACGTTAAAGGCAACACATTAGGAATGGCGAAAAATGCCGGAGCAAGTCTCGTTGATATTGAGTTTATCGAGTTCGAACCGATGGTAATGATGTCTCCCGCTGGTGCTGTTGGTGAACCTTGTCCAACGGCGATGCTCGGAGAAGGAGGATATTTGCTTAACTCTGACGGCGAAAGATTTTTGCTTGAAGTTCGTCCTCAAGGGGAAGCCGGAGCGCCGAAGTCATTAATCAACCATGAAATTTGGAAGCAAGTCGCAAAAGGAAAGGGCAATCCTCACGGCGGAATTTTGGTTGACTTGAGACATCTTGACGTAAACATTCTTAAGGCTTATCCTTGGTTCTATAACAGGTTGATTGCGAGCGGATGCGATCCCAAGAAAGAATTGCTTGAAGTCGGGCCAATGCCGCACAGTTTTTCAGGCGGAATTAAAGTTGACAGAAATTATGAGTCTGATGTTCCCGGACTTTACGCTATCGGAGAAGCCTGCGGAGGAATTCACGGAGCTTGTCGATGTGCCGGAAATGCCGCAAGTCAAGCTACGATGTCAGGTTTACTTTGCGCAGAAGGAATTATGCGAACTGGCGAACTTGACCGTAAAATTGAAGAATGTCCGGTTGATTACAAGCGTGATGATGCTGTACGTGAGAAATATCTTGCGAAGTTGCAGGAAATCGCGGGCCATGCACTCGGAGTTTACAGGAACGGCGAGGATTTGAGCAAAGCGCTTGAAGCCACGCATGAAATTCTTGCAGACCCTGAAATTGCCCAAGACGACATGACCCAGCAGACAGCCTTAGCAATTCACTTAATCGCAAAAGCCGCGTTCAATCGTAAGGAAAGCAGGGGAACTCTGAACAGAACGGATTACCCCGCGCAAAAACCAGAATATGAAAAGGAGTTTATTTATTAGTAATGATGAGAAAATTTTTATCAGCGTTAATTATCGTGTTATCATTCGCAGGATTGGCCTGTGCAATGTCCGTTGAGGATATTGCGAGTATTTCAGTGAAGGCTGACGGTTCGGACTTCAAATATTGGAACGAAGACTCAAAATCATTTCAAGCGTTGAAAGCCTACGTTGAGGACGTTACTAACCCTGAAAGCCCGAATTTTATTCCCGTTGAAGATAGAATTTGCGTATCTGACATGGACGGAACCATTTACGGAGAACTCGCGCCAATCTATATGGAATGGTATTTGTTCTTCCACAGAGTTTTTGACGATGACACTTACACGCCTAATCCCAGAGTATTCGCCTTCGCACAGGAAGCCTTGAAAGCCGCCAAAGCCGGAAATATCTCAACAGCTATTGATGCCGGAGAGGACAGCGCACAGTCTTACGCCTTCGATGGAATGACGGTTGAGGAGTTTGATGCTTACGCCGAGAACTTTATTAACAACACGCCGCTTGATGGCCTGAGCAATTGCAAATTTTCCGAAGCGTATTATTTGCCAATGGTCGAAGTGATTAAATATTTACAGGCTAACGGCTTTAGCTTCTATGTTGTTACGGCGGCGGATCGTCAATTAATGCGAGTTGCTTTACGAGGCGCAATCCCCTCAATTTCACCGGCAAACGTAATCGGAACTGACAGCTTACCGCTTGCAAGACGACAGGGCTTTACTGACGGGCTTTATTTCGAGTTCAAGCAGGATGATGTTGTAGTTCGCGGGCCTTATCTCGTAACGAATAACAAGATGAACAAGGTCTCAAGCATCTATAAAGAAATCGGCAAACGTCCGGTTATGGGCTTAGGAAACAGCGGCTCTGACTCGTCAATGCTGAATTACGCAATTTTCAATCCCAAGTATAAAGGCTTTGCGATGGGCGTATGCGCAGACGATGAAACGAGAGATTACGGCAACGCGAAAAAAGCTCAGGGCTACAAATCAACGTGTGAAAAATTCGGCTGGGTCCCGATTTCAATGCGCGACGACTGGAAAACTATTTACGGCGACGGCGTAGAAAAGACCGAACAGAAATTCAGACAGTAAAAAGATTATTTGCCCTCTCGTTCCAAGCGGGAGGGTTTATTTTTTCCTAAGCCCGTAAAAATTTTTGAGTTCCCTTCTCAAAGCCTGAAACTTTTTCCACGACAATATTAATTCCCTTCCTCCTGAGAAGATTACTTTGCATTCGTCAGCTGAAAGAGATATTATGTTCTCGATGTTAAGTAAATATGCTGAACCTAAGGTGGTAAAATTACCGTAAGGGGGGGGGGGGCTAATTTTTTCATTTCGCGAGCCGTAATCCTCACCGTAATTTTCTCGTTGAACGTGTAAATCTCCTGATGCTTGCCGTTAGTCTCACAGTAAAGAATTTCATCACACAAAATTTTTCGTATGTTCCTTCGCTGCTTGACGATGATAAACTTTTTAGGCGGCATAATTTTCTCAAGTGTCCTGAAGAATTTTTGCGGGTTAATCGGTCTGATGAAATACTGCCGGGCTTCAAGGTCAAATGCTTCAAGAGCGTGTTCACCGTTTGAGGCCGTGAAAATAATCTCGCCCGTGTAATTTTCCCTTCGAAGATTTCTCACAGTCTCAATCCCTCCGGCAGCGTCAATCACGAGAATATCCGGCCTGTAACTCTTCATAGCTAAAGTTAATGCCTCAGAACTCGGAAAAACTTTCACGGTAAAATCTTCATTAGAGAACTCTTCATAGTCATCAATTATATTTTGAAGCTGTGTTAATTCCTCAGGATTTCCCGAACAAATCGCTATGTTATGCATAAAGTTTTTCCCCACAAAATAACTCATGATAAAAATATTCCGTAAATAATACCAAAGATGCCTTAATTATTATAATAATAAATCTTGTTTGATATAATTTCATTTATACACGTTTCAGCTTCTTTGTATGTAACCTGCAAAGAAGCGTATGAACCTCTTTTGTAGTCTAAAAATTGGCAGGAAGTCCCTGATAAAAGCAGCTCTTAAGCATTACGCCCTTGCTCAGACGACCTGCCGCTTTCTTTTTTCGTCATGAATGGAGTTGTCGGAGCATGGTTGAATTTGTCTGGTGCTTATTAGGTGTAATCGTCTTGACGGGAATTTTGGGGCTGATATTTCACGTTGTGAAGTCCCTGATAAGCGAGTTCTATAACGACAAAAAATAACCTCCCGCATAAAATTTCAGGGGAGGCATTAATTCATCAAAGATTAATCAACGTTTTCAATGAGCCGTCTTCTGCCCATTTACAGGCTTGCTCGTAATCCTCGTTTGTGTCGAACTCAATCCATCCGTGAGAAAATCTTACCGCCTTAACTTTTCGTCCTGATTCGATTATCGCGTTGAGTAAATCCGTCATGTAGGCTTTGCGAACTGTTTTACCCGATTGCTGCCAGGCTTTGCCCTCGTAATTCTTGTAGGCTTCATTCATAGTTTTTACGATATATTCAAGCCCAGCGCGTGAAAACTTCAATAATCCTATGTATCTTGCACTTATCGTTTCAAGTTGTGGATTTTCAAGTCCGAGTTCAGTGATATTATTATCGTCGTCAATCGTGAGGCTCTCGGTGTCAAAGTCAATTTTCCCGTAACGTTTTTGCCAATATTCGCGCCAGTCATCATCAACGGAAACGCAAAAATCCCCGTCAGCGTTCATCATCGCTTTCAACATTCCGGGCTCGAACAAAATATCAGAATAGCTCACGATTAAGTCATCGTTGAACTCGCTTTTTGCCGCCATAAGGGACTCGACCATGTTTGTATTTGCGTAGTCAAGATTGTCATAATATTTCACGCCCTCATAATTAATTTTTTCAGCCGCATAGCCCCTTACGATGGAAATATCATCAATTCCGCAAGCCCTGTAAATCTCAAGCTGACGTTGAATAATAGTTTTGCCGTCGAAATTCAGCATTCCTTTGGGAAGTCCCTGCGTGTATTTCTTGAGCCTCGTCCCTTGTCCTGCCGCTAAAATCAATGCTTTCATAATTAATTCGTTTCTCCTTCAGCAAATAAATTTTTTATCATGTCAATATCCTCACTCACAAACACGCTTTCACGTTCCGGATGCCACATTGTCGCTAAAATTGGCCTGGTCTTATGTCGTACGGCTTCGATAACTCCGTCAGAAGTTTTTGCTAAAGTTTCAAGCTCGCCGGGAATTAATTTTACACAAGCCTGATTATGATATGAATTGACTTCACGGCCTGAGTAAATTTTTTCATCGCTGATTAATTCATGACGAATTGCAACATGCCCTTTTACGTTCACGAGTTCTTGAGCAAAGTAATCAAGAATAAATTGCATTCCTCGACAAAGCGCATAAACGGGAATATTTTTATCAATGGCAATGTCGACTAAAACATGTTCCGTAAAATCTCGTTCAGGAGCGTTGCCGCCGTATTTCACTAAGCTGTTGCCGCCGGTGAAAATTATTCCTGAAGGATTGATTATTCCGATAAAATTTTCAATCTCCTCATGATTTAGCTTATTGGGAATTGGAACAGGAAGATAACCGCAAAATTTTATAAGCTCCGTTATTCGTTGGTCCGCACAATCCCTGCGTTCGTTATAAGCCTCGATTATGTCAACTCGCTGTGTGAAAATTACAGTCTTCATGATATTTTCCTCCTTCATGATATTTCTTCACAATATTTTCCTGTTATGACAGTCAAGCTCGATAAATTCACGTGAACAAGCCGAAGCAAAAATTTTCTCGCCGCATCCGATTGCCGCAGGAATTCCGAACTCAGCGCATCGAATAGCCATATGAGAAGCCGCCCCGCCGTATTTCGTGATTAACCCCGCAATATTCTTCGTGAAAATCCAGTCATAGCCGGGATCCGCTTTTTCGATTAAGATAATTTTTCCCGCTATGTCAAGATTATTATTCTCGCCGAGTTTTATGCATTCGCTTGAAATTTTCTTATCCGTTATGAAATTCGGGCGTGCGTCGGTCATGCTCACAATGTCGAAGTCTGAAGGCGAGCTGATTATCTCCGGCATTATTACCTGTGAATAGCCTGAATAAATTTTTTTGCGTTCGGGCAATGTTTCACGTAAATATTCGCTCATGTCGTTAATGTTATCGTAGAATTGCAAGCCTAAAATTTCCTCAATGCCGAAGTATGATATGTTGTTTCTGTCGAAGCCTAATTTTTCAGCGATAATCGCGATTATCTCAATTGCTCGGCTAAGTGAACGAGTGAATATAAACTTGAAATATTCCCTTTGTTCAAGAGCTTGTTTCATGAAGCGCAAAAATTCTTCAGGCTCTGCGTCAATCCCGTAAACTTTCAAGGCTCGTTCTGTTCCGTCGATATTCGTAAAAGTTTCTCGGCTTTGATTTTTCCCGTCCGAAGCTGAGATATTCCCGTTCCCTTCTGAGAAATCCTGAGCATCGTATCGGGGCGTTGTTATGTCATAAGTTCCTGCCCTCAAATGCCCGTAAGTCCCGTTAAAGTCTTCGGTGTTAATCTCTCCGTTTATGAACTTGCTGAAGTCCTCTTTGAACGAGGTCGCGACTGTCTCAATTCCTGCCATGAAGTTATTATAATCTTCAACGCTCCAGAAATTTTTATCCCGTAACGATCCGCATAACGCACGCGCGATAAAAGCAAGTCTCGCCTGACGTGAAAACTGGGGAGTTCCTAAATTTTTCACAGCATCGAGCAATTCTCCGGCCAATTTTATTAACTCATGAATTTCGGTTTTTCCTGTTTCGAGAAATTCTCCATTGGATTTTACAAGTTTATGATTTCCCGTTGTGCCTGAGCTGAGAAATTCGCCGTCATGTTTTACAAGTTCATGAGTTCCGGTTAAATCTGATAGTTGACGTTCTACATTGAGCCTGATTTTTTCGAGGTCATCAAGTGAGGCTAAATCGTCATGTAAAATTCTCTCGTAATTTCTAACAGCTTCATTCGTAATGTCGAATAATGCCTGTTTAAGCGCGTTCGTTTCCTCGTCAGTGAAGTTGTTTGCTCTGAGTTCAGCGAGTTTGTCATCGATTGCGAAGTCGAAACAGTTGATAACTATCTCGAACTCTATTTTGTCATGAGCCGAGAAGTCGCGTTTAAGTTTTGCAATATAGAAACTCTTTAATTTTTGGGCTAAGCTGTCAGAAATTCTTGCGGGAATAAGAGACTCGAAAGCGTATTCGATGCAGATAAACGGTTTATTGCCAAGCCGATACATTAAATCCCTGTTGACTTCCCGATAACCCAACGGGACAAGCCCGGAGTTCCATGAATGACTTGTGATTATCTCCTTATAAAGCGAGTAATCTAATCTATGCGGGTTTTCGCCGATTATCTCCGCCGGGTTCCAGAATGCCATATCCGACAAAATATTATTGCCTGAATTTTTCCTGAAGAGTTGATATTGCGAGCGTATTTTGTTCTTGTCGTCGAGTAATTTATTAGATAATCCGCTGACACCATAACGATAATTTGCGGCTAACGGCCTGACTTGGAATATCACAATTTCCCCGTTTGTCCTTATCGCAAATTCTATGTCGAGTAATAATCGGCTTAAGATTGATTCGATTTCTTTGACGGCGAGATATAAATTTTTCCATCTGTCAGGAATTTCATTAATATCCGCATCATGAGCGATGTAGACTACGCTGCTTCTCCCTCCGCTTGTAACTGTGTTGGTTGAACCTGAGGCATCGTAATTAATGACGTAATAGGGCTTGCTGGCTTGAATTTCCCGTGTGAAGATTACGCCGCTTAATGCTACATCTTGAGTTTGGGACTGAATTAAAATTTGTTCGTCGTCTTCATCTTGGGGCTGGGTGTCATAAGATTTTCTCACTCTTTCGATTGCATTAATAACTTCCTCGTAACTCGCTGGGTCAACGTTTAAGACGCTTTCATAATGTCCTGCATTGGAAGTTTCTAGGCTGTCTTCATGCGACGAAGAGCTTCGCACGACAATTCTTTGTCCCCCTCTCCTATTAGTATATTTTGCGGATATGTCAGCAAATATTTTTTCCGGGTCAGCTTTGAAATCCTTAATCTTGAGAATATATATCTCCTCAATTTTTGATAATGTCAATCTTTCTTTGAGGGCGGCGAGAACTTCGGCTTTTGTCGCGATAATTCCTTGATGACGTTCTGCATTGGCCTGATAATTATTCAGCGTGTCCATGATCTGAGCCGGTGAGAGTTTCTCGTAATAATCGATTGATTGAACTTTTCCGCCAATTCCTTTGAGATATTCCCGTGCGGCAACAATCGAAATTCCGTCGCCCCTGAATAACGTAATTTCCGCGTCGCTGTAAATATGATGAAGTTTCTTTAGATTTTCCGTAGGATCCAGAGTATCTTGGGGCATAACCCAGTCTACACATTTGAGATTTTCCAGAACCCTCCTGCGTTCTGTTTCGCTTGAGACTATGCTGCCTACCCAAGCACGAGCGGCTTTGTCCGAGATTAAGCCTACGATGTGTAAATCTGAGCCCTCATCAGCGAGCTTTAATGCGCGTAAATGACCGTAATGAAACAAGTCCATAATTCCGAAACTGTATGAAATCTTCATGATTGCTAATTATACATGTTAAGACGTGATTTTTATTCTTGATGTAAATTGTGAATTTTTTGGGATATATGATAAATTTATCGTGAAAAATTATTTTACTCAGGAGAGATAAACTTTTCATGTATGATTATTTAGTCGTCGGAGCAGGCTTAACCGGAGCAATCTTCGCTTATGAAGCCAAACAGCACGGGAAAAAAGTCCTCGTCATCGACAAGCGCAATCACATAGCCGGAAATATTTACGATGAGAACATCAACGGCATCAAAGTTCATAAATACGGCCCTCACGTTTTTCACACTAATGACGAATGCGTCTGGACATATATTAATAAATTCACGAAGTTCAACAGGTTCACGAACACTCCGATTGCGAATTATCGCGGAAAAATTTACTCATTGCCATTCAGCATGTACACGTTTAATCAAATTTGGGGAGTTACGAAACCCGAAGAAGCCCGAACAATAATCGAAGAACAGCGCAAAGAAGCTGGCATCACGACCCCGCAAAATCTCGAAGAACAAGCTATTTCACTCGTCGGTCGGGATATTTACGAGATATTAATCAAAGGTTATACCGAAAAACAATGGGGCAGGCCGTGCAAAGAGCTTCCGGCATTCATCATTAACAGGCTGCCTGTGAGATTTACATATGACAGCAATTATTTCAACGCGTTGTATCAGGGAGTTCCTGTTGACGGCTACACGAAAATTATCGAGAGAATGCTTGAAGGCATCGAAGTTATGACGGATACAAACTTTTTCACGAACCGCGCGGAATTTCAGAGTATGGCCGACACAATATTTTTCACGGGCCAAATCGACGAATATTTTGATTATGTATTAGGGACGCTTGAATATCGAAGTCTGAGATTTGAGACGGAAATTTTGAGCGATACTAATAATTTTCAGGGAAACGCGATAGTTAATTACACGGACCATGAAATCCCGTTTACGCGTTGTGTTGAGCATAAACATTTTTATCCGGGCTTGAACGTTCCGGGAACGGTTATAACCCGCGAGTTCAGTTCAGAATGGAAAGCAGGAGCAGAGCCGTATTACCCTGTGAATAATTACAAGAATAACAAGCTCGCCAATCAATACAAGGAGTTTGCGAAGACTAAAGCCCCTAACGTAATTTTTGCGGGTAGATTAGGCGAATATTTCTATTACGATATGGACGCGGCTGTGATTAAGGCTACGGAACACGCTTTTGACAACTTCGGCGATATTATCTAAATGTCGTAATCTTTGAAAGCGTTTGGATCTATTGAGCGGATTTCGACGACCTCTTTAACGTTGACGCAAAAGTTATGAACTATCATTAAGCGCGCTAAGATATTTCCGTCGATTAGGATAATTCGTTTTTCCTTTGCGTATTCCTGTGCGGGCTTCGAGAAACTTGCATTAGTAACAAGAAGTCCGCGCCCGGCTTTACGTTCAACGGCATCACCAAAACTTTGCATGTTCCAGCTGGTAATTATGCTCCCCTTCTCAAGTTTTCGTGTCTGAATATAAATCGGCTTGTAACCTGGTCTGTCCTCGATGATAATTCCCTGAATTGCTGAAGTGCTCGTGCGTCGGCGTGCGTTTTTGTAGACTTCGTAGCCCATGCGTATTAATAAGTCCGTGATGAGCTGTTCAAATCCTGCGGGGGATAACTGGTTTACACGCGCAAGAATTTGACCGACGAGATTTTGATAGTCAGAACTCTCGTCCTTGTTCATGTTTATATTTAATCCTGAACGCTCATTCATGTAATTTTTACGCCGCCTGAATTTTTACGATAATTATAATTTATTTCACAGTGAATGCATAAATCTTATAGTGAACGGGTAATCCTGCCGAGCATTCGACGACTTCATCAGCGACGGCCGCAATCTTACACGTCAGCTTTGCGAGCGTCCGGATATATTCTTCGGTTAGAGCGTCGTAAATTATCCCGTCCGAGAAAACATCATCACTGACGATAATAATATTCTCACATTTTGACTTGAGAACGAGAAAATCACCGTAAACCTTTTCGCAGACTTCCTCAGAACTTCTCACGCCGTCATCAGTGAAGATTTCATTAGCGACCCAAACCGTTAAACTTTCGATTAAGACGCTGGCTTTTTCTGGGATTATTAATCCGGCCAAGTCTGAATATTTCTCAAATGTGATAAAGTTCTTGTGCTCCCTTCGTGCCCTGTGAAGCTGAACTCGTCTCATCATCTCGTCATCATAAACTTTCGACACAGCAACATAAATCTTGTGAAAACTCGTTAACTCCTCAAGTCTTCGTTCGGCGTATAAACTTTTTCCGCTTCGTGATGCTCCTGAAACTAATATAATCATCAATTCATCATCATAAATTTTGTGAGAACCTGCAAAATCTTCAAGCCTCTTTCTGGTTCGTGATGCTCCCTGAAACTAATATAATTATGTCAGTATAATCAATTCGTCATCGTAAATCTTGTGAGAACCCGCAAAACCTTCAAGTCCTTTTCTATTTCGTGATGTGCCCTAAAACTAATATAATCATGTCTGATATAATAGCTTAAAAATTTTCTTCAGGAATATTATTAATGAAACTCAAGACAACATTTTTTCTCGTAATATTTTTACTCACAGCAAGTTTTTCTGCATCTGCTGACGACAACGAAGCAAATGCTGAAAATTTTCCACATATAACAGCTTTTAGGGGCCATGATGAAACTAATATTCATACATTTTCGCAAGACATTCACTCAGTAAAAGTTTTATCAATCACATGTTCATTATTCCCAGTTTATGACTTTACGCGTGCAATCACGGGAAATCTCGCGGATGTGAGATTACTTCTTAAGCCTGGAGTTGAGCCTCACGAGTTTGAGCCGTCTGCTTTGGACGTTAAGGCTCTGAATGACTCTGATGTTTTCGTTTTCACGAGTAATTTTATGGAAGGCTGGGCCGAAAAGGTTTCACGTTCATTAACTCACGTTGCAATCATCGACGCTTCAGAGAATATTACTCTCATGGACAATGACCCTCATATATGGCTTGACTTAGGACACGCGCAAAAAATGTTGATGAATATATCCGATAAACTCTGTGAGATTTCGCCGGAGAATGCTGAAACTTTCACGGATAACGCAAAATTTTACTGCTCAAAATTGGCCGAACTCGACGAGAAACTTTTTGCTTTAACACTGAGTGAAGAATACAGCCATGATGAGAATTTTTCACAGGACATAAAATCTGACGACAAAAATTTTTCTACAGAAAATGCCAGTTCTCATAACCCCCAGCATAAAACTCTGATATTCGCCGGAGAATTTTCAGCTCAATATTTCCTGAGACGTTACGGCTTTGATTATCTCAGTGCTTATGAAGGGGAAAATGAGCCTTCAATCCGAAAGCTCGCGGAAGTCATGAAATTTATTCGAGAAAATAGAACACGTTATATTTTTTCGGAGCCTCTGAACATTTCACAGGTTACGCGTTCAATCAGCGAGGAGACGGGCGCGGAAATTCTCACGTTCGACACAGCCCATAACGTTAAAGACGAGAATATCACGTTTTTTGAGATTATGAATAATAATTATCGCAATATCATGAAAGCTCTCAATGACTGAACGGATAAATTCACGAAAAATTATTCACAACAGATTTAATCAATAACAATGCAAACAGGAAAATAATAACACAATGAAATTCAGCCTTAAACACGCCGTAATAAAATATTCTGACAAAATAGCGATTAATGATGTCTCGCTCGAAGCAAATTCAGGCGACATGATATTTATCACAGGGGCAAACGGTTCCGGAAAAAGCACGCTCACAAAGGGAATAGCCGGACTTCTCCCGTTAAGTTCAGGAACTCTTGAACGAACACAAAGAATGTCATATGTCCCACAGATTGAGGAAGCTGATAAAAATTTTCCGGCAAAAGTTAGGGAAATCGTCATAACCGGAAGAATGAGGAACGGAAAACTCTTCTACAATAATCATGACACTGAACAGGCCAATTCAGCGATGAAGGAACTCGGAATTTATGAGCTCGCTGACAGGGAAATTAAGACGCTTTCAGGAGGACAATTACGACGGGTTTTTCTTGCGAGAGCTTTATGCGGAGAACCGGAATTATTATTGCTTGATGAGCCTTGCGCTGGACTTGATGCTGAGAGCCATAAAATTTTGTTCGAGGCAATCAATAAAGTTTTGTCAAAGGGCTGTGCGGTTTTAATGGTAACTCATGATAATTCGGACTTGGACGGAATAAAAGCGGGCCGAGTTATTACGCTTTCAAACGGGAAGATTATTAATGAGCGAAATTCTTGACCTCTTAACTTATCCGTTCGTAATTCGTGCTTTAATCGCCGGTTCGTTAATCTCAATATGCGCGTCAATCTTGGGCGTTATTTTAGTATTAAAGCATTATTCGTTAATCGGTCATGGACTTTCTGAGATTGGATTTGCTTCACTCTCAATTTCGGCGGCCCTGAATATTTCGCCTGAACTCGTCTCAACTCCTGCCGTAATTCTCGCGTCGTTCGTAATTATGTTCGTCAGCCAGAAATACAAGACTGCTGGAGATATTGCGATTGCTGTAGCTTCGTCGGCGGCTTTAGCACTGGGAATAATAATCTCGTCGTTGTCCGGCAACACTTCAATCATGAGCAGTTATTTATTCGGGAGCGTCTTAGCGATAACTCAGGGGGATTTGATTTACTCCGTCGTCATCTCGTTAATCGTTATGGCCTCGTTCGTAATCTTCTACAATAAATTTTTCCTGATAACTTACAATGAAGACTATTCGCGTTCGCTTGGAATTAACACGACGTTTTATCAGCTGATAATCTCAATTCTCACGGCCTTAATCGTCGTCATGGGAATGCGTATAATGGGAACGTTATTAATCTCCGGCGTAATAATTCTTCCTGCTGTGAGCGCGAAAGTTTTTGCTTCGGGGTTTCGTTCGCTCGTGATAATCTCCGGTGTAATCTCTTTAATCGCGTTTGTGTCGGGATTAATTCTCTCGTTCGTGTTTAATCTTCCGGCAGGAGCGGGGGTAATTCTTGCGAACACGATAATACTAATAATAATGAAGGTAATTGCTAAAAAATGACAGGCAAGGGACATAGAATATCGACATTTGCATTCGTAATCGGCGCGACTGGTTCACCATTGGCCGCAGTTATGAGCTTCTTGGGGAGCACGTTTCCTGACAGCTCGGAATATACGTTTTTCGGCAAAAGACGCAACCGTTATCATCGGCGCTATACTCACTGGTTTATTCCTTGGCTCGCGCTGGCTTATGCTTGCTTTGAACGTTCGGGGTGGATTGTTCCGAGAATTTCGGCCCTTGTCGACGGCAGAGGAGCACACCGTGATGTATGGGCTTGCGCGGGTTTCTGGTTTATGGGATGCGTGCTGCATATTCTCGAAGATGCTTTTTGCGGGACTGTCCCGTTTTTGCGTCCTTGGAAGCGTGATGTTGGTATTCATGTCTTCCACATGTCGAAGAAAATCGGCGAGATGAGCTGGGGCGAGAAGAATTTTGTGCTGTGCTGTGCGGGAATTTCTTTTATCGCGTTCATGATAAGAACTTTCACGGTTAATAGCTTTCTTGAGTTCTGCCTTAACATTTGGAGGAACATATAGGCTGTTTCATCTCATGAACGAATTGGCCGACGTATTCAGGAGAGTTTACACCGAACTTAGCGATTAACTTTACGATTGCTGAGCCTACAATTACGCCGTCAGAAATTTTTGACATCTTCGCGGCTTGTTCAGGTGTCGAAATTCCAAAGCCGATCGCACAGGGAATATTTGAGCTTTTACGGATTGACTTTACGATTTCTTCAAGATTTGTCGTGATATTCTCGCGGGTTCCTGTTACGCCTAAACTTGAGACGACATAAATAAATCCTTCGGCTTCTCGCGCAATCATAGCTATTCTCTCGTCGGAAGTCGGCGCAATCATCGAGATTAAATCAACTCCGAACTTTTTACAGGCTGGCATAAATTCCTCTTTTTCCTCAAACGGCAAATCAGGAACAATAAGCCCGTCAATGTTTATTTCTTGGCAAGTCTGGATAAACTTTTCAGTTCCATATGAGAAAATCACGTTCGCATAGGTCATGAACACGAGGGGGATTTTTACGTCGCTCCGAATTTCACGCACCATGTCAAAAATTTTGTCCGTCGTAACTCCTCCGCTTAATGCACGATAATTAGCCGACTGAATTACAACTCCTTCTGCCGTCGGATCCGAAAACGGAATACCAAGCTCGATTAAGTCCGCTCCATTATCAACCGCCGAACGTATAACTCTCTTCGTCGTCTCAAGGTCAGGATCCCCGCACGTAATAAACGCGATAAAAGCCTTGCCATGCTCGAATGCCTCATGAATTTTACTCATATTCTCTCCCCCGTTTACTCATTAATATTCTCTCCTCTGTATCTTGCTATTGCCGCGCAGTCCTTATCTCCTCTGCCTGAAATCGTGATAACTATGATTTTCCCGCGTCCGAGTTCCTTTGCAAGTTTCATTGCGTGAGATACAGCATGAGCCGACTCAATCGCCGGGATTATTCCCTCTGTCTTGGCGAGATACTCGAAAGCTAACACGGCTTCTTCATCAGTAACAGGGACGTATTCAGCACGTTTTGTGTCGTGTAAATACGCGTGTTCCGGGCCAATTCCAGGATAATCAAGTCCCGCCGAAATCGAATAAACCGGAGCAATCTGGCCGAACTCGTCCTGACAAAAATATGATTTCATGCCGTGAAAAATTCCGAGCCTTCCTGTTGAGATTGTCGCGGCTGTCTCGAAGGTGTCAATTCCTCGTCCAGCAGCCTCACAGCCGATTAATCGCACGTCTTTATCGTTAATGAAGTGCCAGAAACTCCCGATTGCGTTTGAGCCGCCTCCGACACAAGCGATTACAGCGTCCGGCAGTCTTCCTTCGCGTTCAAGAATTTGTGATTTAATCTCGCGTGAAATTACAGCCTGAAAGTCTCGCACAATCGTCGGGAAAGGATGAGGCCCCATAACCGAGCCTAAGCAATAATGAGTGTCGTCAATCCTTGATGTCCATTCTCGAAACGCTTCGGAGACGGCATCTTTGAGCGTTCCTGTTCCTGTCTTGACGGGGATAACTTCAGCTCCCAGCAAACGCATTCTGTAAACGTTGAGTGCCTGCCTGATTGTGTCCTCCTCGCCCATGAACACGACGCATGACATTCCCATTAAGGCGGCGGCTGTCGCTGTTGCTACTCCGTGCTGTCCGGCTCCAGTTTCGGCGATTAAACGCGTTTTTCCCATTTTCTTAGCGAGCAAGGCTTGACCGAGAACGTTATTAATCTTGTGCGCTCCCGTGTGGTTTAAGTCCTCACGCTTGAGATAAATTTTCGCTCCTCCTAAATCCTCCGTCATTCGACCAGCATAATACAATCTCGACGGTCGGCCCGCATACTCATTAAATAAACTCTCAAGCTCACGATTAAACTCTTCATCGTTCTTGTAAAAGTTGTAGGCACGTTCAAGCTCATTTACGGCATTCATGAGAGTTTCCGGGATATATTGCCCCCCGTGAATGCCAAATCTCCCAGCCTTATTCGTCATTAAAATTTTCTCCCCTTCAATTTTTCGCTCGTTTATACTTCATGTTGAAAGCCTAATTACGCTCCGGCTATGAGTTTTTCTCCTTTAAGTTCAGCTAATTTCATGCGTTTATCGTCTGACTTCATTAATGCCTCGCCAATCAACACTGCATCAGCCCCAATCTCGCGGATTTTCTTCACATCTTCAGCTGTCTTTACTCCGCTTTCTGACACGAAGATTATATCAGCCGGGATTATCTCACGAAGTCGCGCGCTGTTCTGAGTGTCGACGGTGAAATCCTTCAAGTTACGGTTATTAACGCCGATTATTCGTGCTCCTGCGTTGATTGCTGAGTTAATTTCGGCTTCATCATGAGCTTCAACGAGTGCCGACATTCCGAGTTCATCACACAGGGAAATATAATCTCGGATTTGTCCTTCACTCAGGATTGCGCAGATTAAGAGTACCGCCGAAGCCCCTAAAATTTTTGCCTCATGTATCATATACTCATCAACCGTGAAATCCTTGCGGAGACACGGAATTTTCACAGCCTCAGCTATTCGCTTAAGATGAACAATGCTTCCGAGAAAGTAAACCGGTTCAGTCAAGACGGAAATACAATCAGCTCCGGCAGCCTCATATTCCCGCGCAATTTTGAGATAATCATATTCCTCTGCGATTAAGCCTTTGGACGGAGAAGCCTTCTTACATTCACAGATAAACGCAAGCCCCTCACGCCTCAAAGCATGCTCAAACTCAAAATTTCCCTTCTTACGCGACAATGCCAGCTGTGAAATATCCTGAAGAGTTAATTTTTTCCTGGCCTGATTTACCCGTTCACGTGCGAGTTCTGCGAGTTTGTCAAGGATATTCATTATTGATTGCTGACCTTGATTAGCATATTAAGTGTCTCTAACGCCTTCCCTGAGTCGATAATTTCACCGGCCAATTTTACGCCAGCTTTCATATTTTCAGCTTTACCGGCGATATACAGAGCTGCTCCGGCGTTCAATAACACGGCGTTACGTTTATGTCCCTTTTTCCCCTTTAGAATTTCACGCGTAATCTCGGCGTTCTCTTTCGGACTTCCCCCCTTCAAATCGTCCTTATTGCACGTCTCAAATCCGAAGTCCTCAGGTTTAATCACGTAAGACTTGAACCAGCCTTCGCGAATTTCACAAATTTTCGTCGGTGAGCTTAACGAAATTTCATCAAGTTTATCCATTCCAAAAACGACCATTCCACGTTTAACGCCTAAATTCACGAGGACTTGCGCGAGAGGCTCAACGAGATAACCATCATAAACTCCGAGAATTTGCATTGACGGCGACGCTGGATTAGTGAGAGGGCCGAGAATGTTGAAGACTGTTCGGAAGCCTAACTCTTTGCGGATTGGCCCGACATATTTCATTGAGGTGTGATATTTCTGCGCAAAAAAGAAACACATTCCGACTTTCTTTAATAACTCAACGCATTTTTCAGGTGATTGGTCAATATTAACTCCGAGCGCTTCAAGACAATCTGCTGTCCCGCATTGTGATGAAGCTGCGCGGTTTCCATGTTTAGCAACTTTAACTTCTCCTGCTGCCGCAACTAACGCTGAAGTCGTCGAAATGTTAAAGCTGTGGGCGTTGTCTCCTCCCGTTCCGACGATCTCGAGAATGTCCATGCCGGTATCAACTCTTAGGGCCTGTTCCCTCATTGCTGCGGCACATCCGGCTATCTCGTCAGTTGTCTCGGCTCGTGCGCTCTTCGTCGATAATGCTGCCAGAAATGCGGCGTTTTGTGTCGGTGTCGTTGTGCCGGTCATAATCTCGTTCATAACTGTATAAGCCTCGTCGTAGGTCAAATCGGCTTTGTTTACGAGCTTTACGATTGCTTCTTTAATCATGTTGATATTTCTTCTCCCTTAATGCCTGAAATTTTCGGTGAATAATATCATGAAACTTGCGCAAGCTAATCAATCATTAATGAGCGAACGAGTGATAAAGTGAATAAGATTTTTAGCGATGATGTAAGGTGAGAGATTTTTACGAATTAACCCATAAGCATCAATGAGAATAAGGGCGAAAACTTTTTAGTGAGTGAATATTTTTTCTGTCATTCTAAATCATTGATGAGATAACAAGTGATAAATTAATGATGACTGCATGATTTTACAGGTGAAAACTTTTTGCTATTTCTCTTAGTTCCATAATTTAAGAAAGCAGCAAGACCTTACGGATTATGTCAAGTGAAAACTTTTTATTATTCCCCTTAGTTCCCATAATAGGTGAGAAAATATTATCTATAAATTAAAGATGCCTGAAAGATTTTATGAATTATGTCATGAGAGAACTTTTTGCGAGAAATATTTTCCCCATCAATAATGAAGAATAAAAATTTTCCCGGCCAATTCACGAAAAAATTTACGCTTTATCATAAAACTTTACTTTTTCAAATGCAGGTGCTAAACTCACAAGGCTACTAATTATATACTATTTTCAGGGAGTGTTTATATTTTCATGGCAACACGCAGAGAACCAAGATTTAAATTATGCCGTCATTTGGGTGTTAACGTCTGCGGACATCCTAAGGCATTAAAACGTGCGGACAAGTCGAAAGCCTCAGCAGCAGCGGCCGCCGCAAGAACAGGACAGAAAGTTTCACAATACGGCCTTCAGTTACTCGAAAAACAGAAGATTAAGGCGTATTACGGCATTCTTGAGAGACAGTTTGCGCGTTATTTCGAGATGGCCGACAAAAGCGAAGAGATGACAGGTGTCGCGTTATTGAAGGCTTTGGAGTGCAGACTTGATAACCTCGTTTACAGAACAGGATTTGCACGCTCAATCCGTCAGGCTCGCCAGCTTGTAAGTCATGGGCATATTTTAGTTAATGGCCAGAAGGTTGATATTCCATCATACGGCGTAAAAGTCAACGATGTAATCAGCCTCAAGGAAAAATCACGCACGAACCCATTAATCGAAGCAAACTTCAACGGCTTAGTCTCATTCAACGTTCCTTATCTTGAGAAGGATAAAGCCCAGTTCAGCGCAAAGTTAGTTCGTGAGCCGATGCGCGAGGAACTTCCGATTGATGTAACAGAAATCCTTGCGGTCGAGTTGTATTCTAAGTAAAGTTATTCAATAAGCTGTGAAAATTTGTATCAGCTGATATAATATACGTGAATTAAGAGCGACGGAAATATTATTTCAGTCCATCAGTAAATAAAACTCTTATCGAGAGAGGTGGAGGGACCGGCCCTATGAAGCCCGGCAACCTGTTTGAATCAGGTGCCAATACCGGCAGCATGTCAAAGCTGGATGATGAGAGAGAGTGATAATCAAGAAATTTGTGCGTACTCTCTTGAACATTCAGGAGGGTACGTTTTTTTGTGAGTAATTAACAAAGGAGGAAATTTATTAATGTCAGAGAAATTCATTTTTTCGTCGGAATCCGTAACCGAAGGACATCCGGATAAAGTTGCAGATCAAATTTCGGACGCTGTACTTGATGCAATTCTTGAGCAGGATCCTATGGGACGAGTTGCCTGTGAAGTTATGGTGTCGACCGGTTTTGTCGTTGCGGCCGGAGAAATCAGCACCAAAGCAATAATCGACATTCAGAAAATCGCACGTGCAACGATTAACGAGATAGGCTACACGAGAGCAAAATTCGGCTTTGACGGAGATTCTTGCGCGGTCTTTACAGCGATTGACGAACAGTCCGGCGATATTGCACAGGGAGTTGACGACGCTATCGAAGTTCGAGGCCAGAACTTGGGCGATGATGAAGTTGCGAAGATTGGTGCGGGAGATCAAGGCATGATGTTTGGTTACGCCACGAACGAGACGAAGGAGTTTATGCCGATGCCGATAGCTTTATCGCACGCATTAGCCCGACAGCTCACAAAAGTACGCAAGGACGGGACACTGAAATATTTACGTCCAGACGGGAAAACTCAGGTTTCATTACGTTACGAGAACCGCAAAGCCGTTCATGCTGACACGATCGTAGTTTCAACACAGCATGCTCCTGATACAAGCCTGAAGAAAATACGCGAGGACTTAATCGCTCATGTTATAACTCCGATAGTTCCTGCAGAATTGATTGACGACACGACGAGAATTTTTGTTAATCCGACCGGAAGATTTGTTAAGGGCGGACCTGCGGCGGATTCCGGCTTGACTGGACGAAAAATTATAGTTGACACTTACGGCGGATGGGTTCCACACGGAGGCGGAGCATTCTCAGGGAAAGACCCGACGAAAGTTGACCGAAGCGGAGCTTACATGACACGTTACGCGGCGAAGAATATTGTTGCGGCTGGGCTTGCTGACGAGTGTCAAATTCAGGTTGCCTACGCTATCGGAGTTGCTGAGCCTGTCTCACTGAACGTAAACACTTTCGGGACTGGAAAAATCAGCGAGGAGAAAATTTCTCAGCTTCTTCGTGAATATTTTGACTTCAGGCCTGCGGCAATAATCCGGGATTTGGACTTGAGGAAGCCTCAGTATAAAGCTCTCGCGGCATATGGCCATATGGGAAGAATTGACTTGCCTGAACTTCCAGGCTGGGAGAAAACGGACAGAGCCGAAGCGTTACGTAAAGCGGCAGGAATTTAGCGGCATAATAAAATCCCTCCCCTTTGAAGCTGTTTTGTTCATGAGGAGGGAAAATTTTTTACTCACAATAGGCGTATAAAACTGTTTCAGCAAATGTGGAGCTGTAATGCCTCATTATAAATTTATATTCTGGTACGAGAGATAATAAGTACTTGGGAATTTCGACTATATCCTCCGGCTTGTGATACACGCATATCGCCAATCTAGGCCGGTTTCGGGAAATTGTATTTTTAGCTCCCATTAATGATTTCAGCTCCGACCCCTCAATATCCATCTTTATAAACGTAACAGGTTCGTCCTTAACAACGCTGTCAATGGTCGTCAACTGGGCTTGAATTGTTCCGCTCTTAGAGACTTTACTGCTTCCACTCCCTACGAACGAGTTATCCAAGTAAACAACTTCATCTTTATCCCATGTTCCTTTTTCGATGAACGTAATTTTCTCGTCTAAGCCTCTAAATTTTTCTTTACACTTCGCGATGTTTTCAATATCAAAATCAAAGGCATAAATTTTTCTAATTTTATCCTTTCCCCATCTCAGAAATTGTAAAGAGGTTTCTCCGTCATAAGCCCCAACATCTATAACTATTTCATTTTCAACCGGACTCAATACGTCAAAATATTGGTTTTCCGTATTGTACCAAAGCATACCTAAGACGAAATATTTACTCAGATTATTTTTATGAATATACCTGAGCAAACGTCTGTTATTAAATTCCCCTGAGACAGCATTAATTATTAATTCACCCTGTGCAATCTCAGCTCCATTGAAAACTTCACCGATACTAAGCAGCCTGTATTTGCTCAAAGCATCGCAGACACCTAGAAACATTTTGACACGTTCAAGTTTTCTGTCTTCCCTGTCATAGATTACAACAACACCTGAATATTTTTCCTGAATGGACGGAGTTTTCTCGTTGTAGAATAGCCATTCACTGCCGGATTTTTTCAGTACAAAGCGTTGCTTATTAGGCATGTATAAGTAATGATTGCTGAATTTGAAGCCCTTTTTGAACGCCAATTTTATAAAAATTATATCGTCTTGGGATATAAGATATTCTTCGCGAGCCGATAAAATCTCTTGTGAGAGTTCATCTTGATAATAAGACCTGAATTGTTCTGCTTCACGAATAATTTTCTTACCGCGTATTTTTCGCTTATAACGTATTGCCGAGTCGTAAGGTGCTTTTGCCAGCTTATATGACGCTATCATTAATACAAACAAGGGGTCTGGAGAATATTTTTTCACGAAACTTTTTATGCTCATGAACGAACACCCCCAAACACAAAAAAGCCCCGCAAGTTTTCACCTGAAGGGACATATTTATTCTGAGAGTTAAGCCTGTTGATTAATACGTTGTTGATGAAGCTGGCTGTCGGAGTTTCATAATCATTTGTGCTAAGCCTTGTTTCGTGGACTATAATATTTTCACATGAAACTTGCTTATTGTCTGGAAGTGTTTTAGCTGCTAGGTGGGAATTTGATACGACAGAAGCCAAGACGAGCCACGAGCCACGAGCCACATTATACAGATTTTCGCGCATTTCTGTCAATTGTTCCTTTCACGTAAAATTTTGCATGAATTATAACATAATTTACAGCGTAAACAGCATAGTGAAGAATATCACGTAAACCAATCCCGGAAGCATATCACCGAGCTTTAATTTTGTAATTTTCATCATGTTCAGGCCAATCCCGATTATCATTAAACCGCCTAATCCTGAGATATTCGCGAACATATCAGCTGTGATAAAAGGTTCCGCCCAAATAGCTATTAATGTCAACGTCCCCTGATAAAAGAACATAGGAATTACCGAGAACAACACGCCTAATCCCAGTGAGCCGGCAAATAAAATCGAAGCAATCCCGTCCATTATTCCCTTTGTCATTAATAATTCCGGATCATGTCTCAAACCGTCGTTGAAAGCTCCGATTATAGCCATTGACCCCACGCAGAATAATAATGTTGCCGAAACGAAGCCTTCTGTGAAACTTGAATTTGACGTATGAAGTTTTGCTTTTATCGTGTCGCCGAGATTATTTAATTTCGTCTCAAGTCCGAGCAAATCTCCCGTGATTGTCCCGATTACGAGGCTCAATAATACCGCGATTGAATGTTTCGTGCTGAGCGTCATATTTATTCCGACGTAAATCGTGAAAAGTCCCAAACAGTTGAATATCGTCTCCCGAAGGCGTTCGGGGATAAATTTTCCGATTAATAATCCCGCTGAGCTTCCCAAGAATACGGTGATTGAGTTGAATACTGTTCCTCCGGCAGGAATTGACTTGAAGATTTCTATCATGACTGAAAATTTTTAGCTCCTGACATTTTTTGAGTGTAATTATAGCTTTAACTTGAAACTTGAAGTAATGAAATTTTTGCGCGATTATGATACATTGCTCGTGAAAGTTCAGCAAATCAAGATTAACGTGATAGAATTTACCCATTCAAAATATTTTAGCAAGGAGAATTAATTCACACATGAAACTCAATAACATTATGAAGCAGGCTCGTCAAATGCAAACTCAGATGATGCAAATTCAGGAGAGTTTAGCTCACGAAACAGTCGAAGCAAGCGTAGGGGGCGGAATGGTCAGCGCAACTTTCACGGGGCAAGGCGATATGGTCAGCATAAAAATTGATAAGGAAGTAATCAATCCTGAAGATAAAGAGATGCTTGAAGATTTAGTTATGTCCGCAGTCAACGAAGGCTTAAAGAAGAGCCGTGAACTCATGAACTCGAAAATGGGAGGAATTACCGGCGCACTTGGAGCTATGGGGATGGGCTTCTAATTGGAAGAGTTAATCTCAGCATTAAAGAAACTTCCGGGAATTGGCCAGAGAAGCGCACGACGTATAGCCTTTCACCTCTTTAAAATGGACGAAGCAGAGTTAAACGATTTAGGCGGCTTAATTTCACATCTCAAAGACGGGTTATATACTTGCAAGCTTTGCGGGAATATCACCGAACATGACCCGTGCGACATTTGCGATGACCCGTTAAGAGACCGTAAAACTTTATGCGTCGTTCAAGATGTCGAGGCTTTAACAGCTTTTGAGCAGTCAGGAAGCTATAACGGACTTTATCACGTTTTAGGAAGCAGCGTTTCACCTTTGAAGGATGACGATTTGAGCGATGAGGCCGCAGAATTTCTCGTGAAGCATATTGAGGAGGTCAAGCCCGATGAAGTTATCATTGCGACGAACCCGAAAGTTGAGGGAGATATGGCATATTACACGCTGTTAGACGTTCTGAGAAATTCAGGAGTTCCGAACATAACGAGGATTGCTTACGGTCTGCCCGTCGGAGGCTCAATAGTTTTTGCTGACAGGTTCACTCTTCATACTGCGATAGAAGCCCGAAGGCCGATAATTTAATCATGAAGAAAAGTTTTGCATTTATCATAGTTGCCGGTGGAAAAGGCTCACGATTTGGCGAGAAGAAACAGTTTATCAAGCTCGCGGGGCGTGAGTTATGGCGTTGGAGTGCGGAAAAAGCTCTTGAACTCTGTGATGAAGTAATTCTTGTAATCCCGGAAGGCGAAAATCTTGAACGAGAAAAGTTTGCTCCTGAGAAAAATATCAAGATTACTCACGGTGGAAGTGAACGCGCTTTGTCCGTCCTGAACGGGTTAGAATTGGCCGAGAGTGATTACGTTCTTGTTCATGATGCCGCACGTCCTTTTGCTTCGAAAAAGTTAATTAGCTCATTGATGGAAAAAGTCAGCGAGGATAAAGGTGTTATTCCCGTTCTGCCTGTTGCTGATGCCCTGAAAAGGATTGACGGCGAAGAAATTTCATGCGTTGACCGCGACGGATTATTTATCACTCAGACCCCGCAATGTTTTCACCGGCTGAAATTGATTGAATGTGTCCGTGAAAATCCGAAAGCTAAGGACGAAGCCGAAGCCTGGAAAATTTCGGGACATAAACTTTTGAAAGTTGAGGGTGAAAGGTTGAATTTCAAAATTACTTGGCCCGAAGATATGTTAATCGCGCGAGCCTTGACCGAGCAGAAAATTACGCGTACGGGTTTGGGCTATGACGTTCATAAATTAGTTCCTGGACGAAAATTAATTTTAGGAGGAATAAATATAGCTTCAAACTTGGGACTTTTAGGGCATTCCGACGCAGATTTATTAACCCACGCAATCATGGACGCAATTCTCGGAGCCGCTGGACTTCCTGACATTGGGAATTTATACCCGGCCAATGACGAAAAATTTCATGACATTAACAGTATAGCTTTGCTTGAGGACGTAATGAAGCGTGTTAAGGCTGAGGGCTGGGAAGTTGAATTTGTTGATGCCGTCGTGATCGCTCAGGTTCCGAGACTGAACAAATACCGTGAGGAAATAATTAACAATCTCGCAAAATTTTTCACGTTAAATCTCAAGTTTAAATCCGCAGAAACTCTTGATGATGCTGGACGTGGATTATCAATGACATGTGAAGCTGTTGCGACGTTAAGGAGGCTGATAAAATGTTGATGTTCTCTCATAATCGGGATTGCGACAATAATTTATGGTTCGGCGAGATTGCTTTAAACGGTTTCGAAGAATTTGTATTCAATGATGATATTGTTGAACCGCCGATTTTCGATTCTTACGACGATTTTGTTATTCATTCGTGGCCTGAGTTTGTGCAGGATAATTCGTTCATGTAAAAATCATGCTGACACTTGGAATTGAAACGAGCTGTGATGATACAGGCGTTGCTATTATTCGTGATGAACGCGAAGTTTTGTGCGAATTTCTCTCCAGCCAGATTAAAGATCACTCGAAATTTGGCGGAGTAATCCCGGAGTTTGCGGCCCGTAAGCATCTGGAAAATTTGCTCCCATTGGTTGACGCTGCTCTTCGTGAATGCAAGATAACGGGAAGGGATTTAGACTTAATCGCTGTAACACGAGGTCCCGGCCTTATGGGTTCGTTAATCGTCGGAGTTCAGACGGCAAAAGCTCTCTCGCAAGTTTGGAATGTCCCGTTAATCGGAGTAAATCATCTCGAAGGTCATTTGTTTGCGCCGCTCGTTGATGCTGAGGACTTAAAGCCTCCGTTTCTCTCGTTAATCGTTTCAGGAGGACACACGGAAATTATTGACGTTGAGGACTTCGGGAAATATAAATTGCTTGGAGAAACTCGCGATGATGCTGCCGGAGAAGCCTACGACAAAGCCGCTAAGATTTTGGGATTGCCTTATCCCGGAGGGCCTGAGATTGACAAGCTCGCTAAAACTGGAAATTCACACGCTTTTGATTTCCCTGTTCCGTTGAAGAATACGCAAAAAGTTGAGTTCAGCTTCAGCGGATTAAAGACGGCGTTATTGTGGCAGGTAAAAAAGTTTCAGGAAGCCGGAGAGAAAATTCCTGTGAATGATTTATGCGCGTCGTTTCAGCGTGCAGTTGTTGAGGCACTTACGATTAAGATAATTCTTGCAGCTAGAAATACAGGCCGGGTCAACGTGTCAATTTCAGGAGGAGTTTCGGCTAACAGTACCTTACGAGAAACTTTGAGCCGCAACAAACACTTTAAAGCGTGGCTTCCGAAATTAAATCGCTGTACAGATAACGCCGTAATGATTGCTATGGCTGGACATAATGCGTGGCTTCGCGGTGAAGGACGAAATCAGGAAGTTGAAGCAAATCCCTCACTTCATGAATTATAAGGCATGGCAAAATCACAAATCACAAAATATATCTGCTCCGAATGCGGGCACGTAACGACGACAAAAACCGGCAAATGTCCCTCATGTAATTCTTGGGGAACTCTTGAAGTTATGCCGGATATAACACCTTCGGAAGCGGCATCATCAGGGAAAAACTCACAGCGAGTAAAGATTATCAGCGCATTAAACGTGAAAGCTCCTGAGAGAGTTTCAACGGGAATTAGTGAACTTGACCGAGTTTTAGGCGGTGGACTTGTTCCCGGCGGAGTTGTCTTAATCGGAGGACAGCCGGGCATTGGAAAATCTACGCTTCTTCTTCAAGCTGCTGGGAGTGTCGCGAAAAATTATAATTCTCCAGTTTTGTATATTTCCGGTGAGGAGAGCGACGCGCAAGTTGCTTTGAGGGCTTCGAGGATTAATACGACTTCGGAAAACTTATATTTGTATTCTGGCTCTGAGCTTGACGACGCTTTAAGAAATCTTGACGAGAATAATTTTGTCTTCTTCGTCCTTGATAGCGTGCAAGCTATGAGTGTTGATAATTCTTCGGGCTGGCCTGGAACAGTTACGCAAGTTCGTGAAGTTGCTCAAAGAGTTATCGACAAAGCACGTGAGAAAAATATTCCCGCTGTCTTAATCGGCCACATCACGAAGGACGGTAAAATTGCCGGGCCTATGATGCTTGAACATATGGTTGATACAGTGTTGAACTTCTCAGGTGAAGGCTACTCGTCTTACAGGATGTTACGAGCCGTGAAAAATCGTTACGGGAGCACTGACGAGCTCGGAATATTCGAGATGAACGAGGACGGATTAATCCCAGTTATCGACAAAAGCGGGTTATACTGGAACCGTGATGATGTCTCCGTTGCAGGTGTTGCGATGACAATAGCTTTAGAGGGAAATACTCCATTGGCCGCAGAAATTCAGACGTTAGCCGCGAAAACTATATTTCCTTATCCAAGACGAACATCACGAGGGATTGAGCTTAATCGCTTTCAGCTTCTCACAGCCGTAATCGATCGACGATGTAACATTTCAACCAACAATCACGATTTATATATCAACGTTGCCGGAGGATTATCACTGCAAGACCCCAGCGCGGATTTGCCTTCGTGTGCGGCTATAGCTTCAGCCCTGAAAAACAAGCCGCTTCAATCCGGAACTTGCTGGCTTGGTGAAGTCGGACTTGCCGGAGAAATCAGACCCGTAACACGAATTGATTTACGCTTGAAGGAGGCCGCGAGATTAGGCTTTCATACGGCGATTGTGAGTTCACGCGAGAACGTGAAATTTTCAGGTATAAGAATTGTTCAAGTTTCGCATATCGATGAAGCTCTTGCTGGCTTATTGTCTGGCTGAAGATGTGATTTTCATGCGGTTGAAGCATTAGAACGTAAAATTTTGGTGTTATTCGGGTCTCACATATTAACTAGGCTATTGCTGGCTTAATGAAGTTCGCGAGTTTATGATTTCACTAGAGAACGTAAAAATTTCAGGAATAAAAATAGTAAGAGCCCCACACATTGATGAAGCTCTTGCAAGTTTATTATCGAGTTAAAGCGCAATGTTTTCAAGATTATGCATTTTCCACGAGGCATGTGATATGTATATGGACTGCTTCAAATACTCATCCTTCCAGCGTGCATTATCCGGCCAATTCTCAGGTTTTGAACGTTCTGTAGAATTATCTTCGCCGCCGGTTGATAAGACGTACAAGTCAAAAATTTTCGTAACAGTATCAAGCTCCATGTAAATCTCAAGAATTCCTTTTTCGTGAGGAGTTTTCTTGCCCCAATCGTCCGTAAAATCTATATATTTGAAATTCTCACTTTCTACGAATAATCTTTTGCACTTTAGATAAAGCAATTCGTCCATAGGGTTGATTTTCGCTGAGATTGTACTTGTCCCTGCTTTGTATACGTTGAATTTATAGCTGTTGCCGTTATTAACATCGCATTGGAGCAGAAACGGAACGCCTGAAGTTGTCATTACTGCAAAACGTTGAACTGAGCCGTATTTATATATTACTCTTGGAGACATCTGGGAATTTACGTAATGATAAAAATCTGAGTCTCTGAATTTATGCCCATTATTAATAAGCCTAAACGCTGTCGGAGTTGCAACAATATCTGCAGATTGATAATTATTATTCACAACTACGAGATTTAAGATATTTGAAGAAGCTATGTTACGTTCGGCATAAAGGAGCGTTAAAATATTCCCGCAGTATGTTTTATGTCCAAGCGAATTAGTTATTGTCGTATCAGTATAATCTGATGTTAAGGCAACAGGAAAATTTATACCTTCAAGTTGTGATATTGACGATAATGAATTATTGATGTCGCGTGAACTTGTGCATTTCCAAAGTCCAAGCCCCGCATGCCTAATTCTCGTGTCAAAATATGCAATAACTCTCTGGCCTCTCTCCCGCGCTGTTAAAACCTGCTGAGTTCGAGTATAAAACGAAAGCATCATATAGAACGCTGTACACATAACTAGAAGAAATCCTGCTTGAAGCGCCATTCCTGTTAAAAGTTCTGTCAATACGAAAGCTCTTGAACGTTTCATGATTAAAATACATCCTTTTTGTGAAAAATATTCTTGCTGACAATATTATAATCATTCTCGATGCGTTAATATGCTAAATAGTTAGATTTTTTTTTGCGTAAATTCTTGACACAGATTATTAAACGTATAACAAAGTTTTTGCGTAAATTATTCTTGCCTGAAAAATCCTTGAAGTATATTATAATCATTAAAATTTTACGTGTGAATTTAGCGCGTAAACATTCTTTCTTTATCAACAATATAAACAATAAAAATTTTAACGGGGGTAAATCTATCATGGAAAAATTAAGCGTTTTCAAGTGTGCAAAGTGCGGTAACATCGTTGAAGTTATGCATGTCGGCGGCGGAACTCTTGTATGTTGCGGCGAACCAATGAAGCAGCTCAAGGAGAACACGACTGATGCGGCAACGGAGAAGCATGTTCCTGTCCTTGATGGCGGGAAAGTGAAAGTCGGAAGCGTTGCTCACCCAATGCAGGAAGATCACTTCATCGAATGGATCGAAGTCATCAACGGTGAGAGAGTATGCCGTCAGTTCCTGAAGCCCGGTGATGAGCCTGCGGCGGAGTTCGGTAGTGCAAAAGCCGGTTCAACAATGCGTGAGTATTGCAACAAACATGGACTTTGGAAGGCTGAGGCGTAATCTTTAAGAATGAAGATTTCTGATGCTATGACTTCTGCCATTAACGACCAGATTAAGGCAGAATTTGACTCGGCGTATATTTATCTCGCGATGTCGGCTTACTTCAAGGATGCTGGACTTGACGGGATGGCTCACTGGATGAAGAAGCAGTATTCAGAGGAGATTGAACACGCTGAAAAGTTCATTGATTATCTTTATGAGCGCGGGGCCCGTGTAATAATTCCGGAGATTGCCAAGCCGAAAGAGAGCTATGCGGACGCGTTTGAAGTGTTCAAGACGGCGTATAATCATGAGCAGTATGTTACTTCGAGAATTTATAAGCTCGTGGATTTGGCGATTGCCGAGAAGGATTATGCGACACAGTCAATGCTTCAATGGTTCGTTAATGAGCAGATGGAAGAAGAGGACAACACCGGAAGCATTGTTGCAAAGTTGGAGTTCTTAGGTTCGGACAAACACGCAGTATATATCGTTGACCGGGAATTAGCGGCACGTTAAGTGAATTTTTCAGGGGAGGAGCTTTCGAGAGTTTCTCCCTTGTTTTTATGATTATGAACGAGAGATTAAAGGCGTTTCTTGAAGGGTTGTATTACACGTATCAGCGTCGGGAATTGATTAATCCTGACCCGTTGCATTTTCTTTATGATTATGAGGATGTCAGGGACTTGGAGATTGTCGGGCTTGTAGCTTCGTCGCTGGCTTACGGTCGAGTTTCGCAGATCATGAAGAGTGTCGAGAAAGTTTTAGCGTGTCTGACTAAGGAGCCTCATAAATTTTTGCTCGAAAATGATAACTTTAATATTGTCCCGGCCAATTTCAAGCATAGATTTACGACGAGTTACGACATGAACAACTTGCTGAAGAATATTGCTGAGATTTTGCGTGAGTATAATTCTCTTGAAAACTTTATGAGTGAGTGTATGAAGTCTTCAAACGATGAGATGAGCGGCGGGCTTATTTATTTTCATGAAAGATTATTCCGTGCGCTTGATAAATTTTCCGGAAGGCTTATGCGTAACAAGAAGGAAGGTTCATTTTCACTTGTTACGTCGCCGAGTGATGGAAGCGCTTGCAAAAGGTTATTTTTGTTCTTGAAGTGGCTTGTGAGACATGATGACGTTGATCCGGGCGGTTGGGAAGTTTTGATGCCGAGAGATTTAATTGTTCCGACTGATACGCACATGCATAATATTGCTATGAAGCTGGGCTTTACGAAACGGAAAAATGCGGATTTGAGGTGTGCTGTTGAGATTACGGAGGGATTTAGAGAGATAAACCCTGAGGATCCCGCGAAGTATGATTTTGTCTTAACGAGATTCGGAATACGTGCGGGATTGAATGTTGATGAACTCGCTGACCTTTTAGGTTCATAAGTCAAACTCGCTGAATTGATATTTAAGGCTGAAGGATTTTATGAGTACGTAATATATTTCCCTGTTCGTTTTCTCAGGGGTTAATGCCGTCAATTTCTTGTTTATGTCCGTGATAAAGTCAACCTGTGAATGAGTAAAATCTTGCGTCATCAAAATTTTCAGCTCACGTATAAAATCCTGCTCGTAACCTTCTTCACTTCTCATGACGTTAACAATCAGAACTCTATCAATCTCACTTGCAACTGACACGTAAACCGCGAAGAAGTAAAACATGAACGCCTCATCATCAGCAACTTTCTCAAGATACGAAGCAAGCTGTTCAATCCTGCGTGCCAGCGTCATTTTGTCCTGTTCCGGTTCATAATGAGTTAAAGCCTCCTCACAAAGTTTATATGCAATCGTCCTTATCTCGTGAGAGTTTTTCAGGTGTGAATGGCATTCGATTATGTTAATGGCTAAGTTGTAGTATTTATCGAAGTCGAAGTTTGAGTTCTGAGTTAAGATTTGTTCAGCCCGTTTCAAGCAATACAATCTTTTTTCGTAGTCGTCGATATAGCCGTAAGATGATGCCACGTCTTCCCATGCTTCGTAATCTTCCTGCCCGCCCTCAGTCTCAGCAATCAATATATAGTTCGTCTTCCTCCGAATTTCGCTGACCTCTTCAAACGTGTATAAATCTGACATTCCCGACATAATTTTACTCTGAACTCGGTAAATTAAACTCTGCAAGTAATCATTATCAATTTCGTTCTGGTCCAGAACACTTTGGGCCGTCTCGCAATTCTTCATAGCCTCCTCAATTCTGCCGTATATGTTATCGCTGATGTACATTGTGTAATCCATGAGATATTTTACGTAACACTCTAAACTCGCGGCCGTGTCAATAAGACGCTTGTAAATTGTGTTGATGATGCTTTCTTGACTGGGAAAATCTAAACGTTTCAGAAAATTATTCATCTCCCTTAGGCTTTCTTCGGATATTGGCAGTCTCTCGAAATATCCTCTCAGAAAGTCATCGTTGAGAATGTAAGAGTCAGGCTCTTTAGCTTTGAGCATGTCATAATATTTCAGGCTGAGTTCCCAGAATTTTTCATCTCCGTGAATGATAAATAGCTTATAATATCCTTCAAGTGTCGCAGCAAGAGAATATTTATCATCGTTGACTTCATGAGCGAAAAAGCCAGCTTCAGCCGTTTTATCTTCATAATATCCTTCAAAAATTGCCGAATAATCTTCATGTTTATTATGTCGGATTAATTCATGGGCGAAAAAGTCAGCTTCATCAAGTTTATTCTGGGAGATTAAAATATCTATAAGCATTACACAGGCATAATCCGGATAATCCTCAGCTCTTAACATATCCTTCAAAACTTCGATGGCTTTATCGTGATGTCCTGTTTTCGTGTAAATTTGGGCTAGCTCGTAAAAATTAAACTCGTCGGGTTCCTCATCACAAGCCTTCTCGTAATATTCAACGGCTTTCTCATAATTCCCGTTCATCTCGTAATCCGAAGCCAACTCCGAAAGTGTTACCCGGCCAATTTCAATAACGTTCTTTTTCGGTTTCTTGATTTCGTCGATTATGCATTGATAAAGATAACGTTTTTCCGGGTCCGCGAAGTGTTCAAGTCTGTAGAATGCCGAGTAATCGCTTGGGTCATAGAAATCACGTAACTTTTCAAGGAGTTTAACTTTGTCGTCTGGTGAGATTGCTTTTGCTTCATGTAATTTTTCGGCGGCTTCGTCAAGAGTACTGATAATCTTTTCGTATATCGCGTTAAGTTCCGGTTCAAACTCGTCATCAGAGATATACATAATTTCGCTTTCGATCGCGTCAGAAAAAGTTAATGCCGTCTCAATGTAATTCACGCATAAATATTCTGCTTCAGACGAGTATTTTTTGCAGAACTCTATAGTTTCATCGAACATTGAGCTTATGAGATTTAATTTCCCGACGCAGTAATCATGAAAATCTTCTCCCTCTTCTTCCATCTCCTCAGCTTCGACAATATCAACTTCCGATAAATATTTAATCCTTTTGCGATAAAGCCTTTGCAGAATGTCCCATCTCTCTTTGTTATCGGAGTTCCGGCAGACTTTCACGGCGTTTTCGAGATACTCCCTTTTCCCGTATTCAAGACAAAGTTCAGCGTAAAGCAAATTTTTCCCCGTTACTCTCCTCATGAACACGTCAGCTACTAAACTTCTAATATCCCTTTCGGCCAAGTTCAGGGATTTTCTTTTCAGGAAGTCAATTATCGAACGAGTTATATTTTGGCAGTTGTCGGTCGTCGGTTTCAGATTAGTGTAGACTAAATCAAGAATTACTTGGTGAAGAGAAATTTTGCCGTCGTTTTCGTCGTTCTCCACCCAGTTAAATTTTATGAGCTTGTTTAGTGCTTCGTTATTGTCGAGTGCGAGCATGTCAATAAATTTTGTTTTCTTTATCCTGATATTCCCGAAGAGCGAGAGGCTCATCATGATTTCTTTTTCCTGAGCTGAGAAATTCGATACGTCAAATAATATGCTGAGATGTTTATTCACTCCGGCCGCGAGAAGTTTATTATCCTTACGCTGTCTAATTCTCGTGTCGTCAGTCCGTGTAACTCCTTCCTTCTCAAGAAAAGTCATGTAAAGTTTTTCGGGGTTCTCGCCGGTCTCACGAAGATATTTTGCGATAAGCTCAACCGTCATCGTATGATTGTCAACGAAATTTATTATTCTCTCGACGTAATCAAATTCCCTCTCAGTGTAAGCCACATCGTTATAGACGCGGAAAATCCCGTTAATCTCGTCAATGTCCGTAATCTTCTCTATGTCAATCTGGCAGTAATTATAATCCCTGAAATCTTCCCTCGTCGTGATTATGAACTTGCAGGGGCACGCGAGAATATCACCAAGATTTGCGTCTTCTTCACTGTCGAAGTTGTCTATGATTATCAGGTCAGAGGGCGTTAAAACTTCACGTAAGACTGCGAGTTTGCGTTGATAAAAATCTTCGCGAGTTTCGTTCTCTTCCCGGCCAATTTTATTGATGCTAATCTCGTCAATTACGAGGTCAATTATCGAGGTCGTATACTTGCAGAAAATTATTGTGCCGTAAGAATTTCGGTGTATGGCGGCGTATTTCCTGGCAAGCTCAGTTTTTCCAATTCCGCCGATGCCTGAGAGAAACACTAAATTATTGTCTCGCAAGACTGAATTTATCTCTGAAAGTTCATGTTCACGCCCTAAAAAATTTGCTGAGTTGTATTGAAAGTTGTCATACACAAAAACCCGCTCAATCTCCGACAATTTAATCAGCTCATCAAGTTTCTCAATGACGACTGCAATTTTACTCCAGCGTGATGATATTGATAATGCAATCGTCCGTCTCAGGAACTCGGCCAATTTCCTGAAAAATCCCGGCTGATAACGAATGTCCTGATAATTCATGAGTGAGAAATCATAAATTGTCGTTTGGCTCCCGTCGATGAAGTCAGGTTTCCTGTTGAATAACTTGTAGAAGAGTATTGCTCCAATCGAATAAATATCCGTGTGGAAGCCGATTTTGTTTAATTTCTTGTGAACCTGTTCAGGAGCAGAGAAGCCCTCCGAGTACGAGATTAATAAATTTTCGCCGTCATGAAGAGTTTTTACGGATTGCAGGGAGTCAAAATCGAAGAGTTTAACGTGTTCGCTCGTCTCCGGAATAATTAAGACGTTCTCAGGCTTTATGTCAAGATGCAAATAACCGTTCTGATGATATTTCTGTATGATTAGCGCGAGACTTTTAAGGTGCTGGAATAACTCCTTGACTGATTTATCGTGATATTGGCCGTAATCAATTCCCTCATCGAACGACATTACGGCGTAAAGTGTGTTGTTAATTTGAAGCATGTCGCTTAGGTCTACGGTGGAGTTTGTAAGCCCTATTATGTGGCGAATATTACTGGCGTTCCTGTAAGCTGATGAGAAGCGTTCTTTTTCCCTCGCGAAATTTTCAGCGTCAAGCTCCGAAGCCGTCAAATTCCCGAACTCATCACGAGATATTTTCAGCCAGACCGGATAACATTCTCTGATGCGGATTTTGTGAGGCGTTTTCGTCGTGTCAACTCTCGAAGCATCATAAACTATACAGCTTCCGCCTCTGCCAATCTCGCGCGTAATCGTTATACTGTCATCAATTTTTGTCCCTGAAGTTAAAGCCTGCCTGTTGTCCATGTATATTTTGCCCGCCTCTACCCTAACTTTTTATCACACTTGCTGATTATCAAGTTATTAAAGAAAGAGACGGCGTACACTTGAAGAATACGCTCATCTCGGAAAATTTTTTAAATCCCTGCGCTTCACGAAAAATCAGAGTGTAATCAAGTCTCTTCGCTGAGTGGGAATATTATCAATTATTAAATCCATCAGCTTATTGACATTGTAATTATACTCACCAGAATAATACACCGGCTTAATGATATTTACTCCTGTAGCTTCACGAACTCGCCGCTGAATTGATAAAGCCTGTTCGTTCAAAAAGTTTTCGAGTACGTCATCCGGTCGATTATAATAGCTGTCCCAATGCCGCCCCTTCATCGCTACGTCGGATTGATTGATAGCAACTAAAATTCTATCACGCTGAAAATTCGGGACGATTATCTCATTGAGCAGCCTGTAAGTTGAGCCCATATCGCGATTAATCCCCTCGACTATGATTAACACCATATCAATCCAGCCGTAATATTTTCCGTCAACGTTATACGTCTTATAAAGCAGGTCAACAATCTTTTTAGCGTGTATCCTGTCCCTTTCGACTCCGTCGCCAAGTCCCGGAGTGTCCCAAAATCGCGCAACGTCATTCAGCATGTAAGAAGTCAGGTTCATAGTTTCAGGCTCAACGCCATTACCGACTTTAGCAACGCATTTTTCAAAGAGGCTGTTTAGTGTCGTGGATTTTCCTGCGCCCGTAACTCCCGTAACCATAACGTCAAGAGGCCGGATTTGCATAATCTTCATTTTTTGCGTGAGGTCAGCAAGTCTGTAGTCTGAGTACATGTTAAAATCCGAACCAGCTTCCTATTGTGCTGATTGCTCCAGAGATAAAGCCTCCGACAGCGCCAACAAAGCCGCCTAATGCCCCGCCTATCATCTCGCCGGTTTTCCCGAACAAGCCTCCGATGCTTCGGCCAATCTCAGCTCCAGTTTCAACACCTGAAGTTACGTGTTCAATGACAGTTTCGGCCCACGTCTTCTTAATCTCGTTCGAGTAATCCTTCAAATCGTCGTTGTCCCGCCACAATTCCGGCTTATTATTGGGGACGTTATCGATGTAAACGAGGCGTTTTTCTTTCGGCGTATGCTGGACGATGTAATAAAGCAGCTTTGAGAGATTATACGGGTTCTGCTTGTCGTGTTCGGATTCCTTGTAGCCCGCTGAATAATAAATCGGCTCAACGTCAACTCCTGTCCCCTCTTTAATTCTGCGTCTGACGGATTGAACTTTTTCATCAAGAAATTCTTTCAGGACAGGATCGGGCATATTCTTTTCGTGGTCCCAGTGTTTACCTTTCATTGCCACATCACACTGATTTATTGCTACTAAAATTCTATCTGCTTTATTCGGGCCAAGATTGGGGATTATGACTTGATTAATCAGCTCGTAAGACGTTCCCAAATCGCGCGTGCTTCCGTCAAGAATAACGAGGACCAAATCAATTAACGCTTTCCCGTTCGTATCACATTCAGCGAGCTTGTTAATGATGTTTCTTGCGTGCCTGTTGTCAGCTTCTTTTCCGTCGCCAAGTCCCGGACTGTCCCAGAGAACGAGATTATGCAAAGTGTATTTCTCGATGCTCATAGTCTCCGGGTCAACGCCAACTCCGACTTTTGCAACATCAGCGTTGAACATTGCGTTAATCGTTGAACTTTTGCCGCTTCCTGTTGCTCCGGTAATCATGATGTTAATTTTCTGGTCTCGAAGGTGCAAAATATTCGTCAACATCTTATTCTTGAGCGTCTCCGACATATCCGAGTGCTGAACGTCATACTCAAGATTAGCAAAAATATCCTCACGGTCAAAATCTGTCATAGTAAATATCTCTCCTTTAATGTTTAGTTGTAACGGTTATCGTAAATCCACTGTCGAACTTGCAACGTTTGCAAAATTACGTCTTCACTTTTTAGGCTAGACAGAACGGCTCTTGTAAAACTCTCTTGAGAAATTCCATTCTCGTTTTTACTCTAAAACATAAAGCGACCGGGTAAAATCTAAAAACTTCTGTCTTCGCTTGCGGTCTGGATATATCGGCTCTCGTAAAGCTCTCTGTCGAACTGGTAACGGCTGAAGACTTCCGCAAAGCTCTCGTGTAAGAGGTTGCCTACAATTTCGTATTGCTCGTTGTAGTTGTCGAGAAGATTTCCCTGATTGTCAATCACGATGTATGAACGCGCTGTAGACTTTTCAAGGATTGCCGGGCCTTCGGAGCGTTTATTGCGATTGATGAAGTAAGAGAACTCATCATCAGTAACGAGAATATCCAAGTTTGAAAAATTGTTGTCGTCAAAGGCTTTAACCTTAAGGAATTTCCATCGGTCAATGTGAATTTTCTGCTCGATCTGTGTCAAGTGTTCGTGTAAATTCAGCTGCGATATGACCGTGTTAAACTTAATCTTGATGGAAGGATTTATCCTTTTGGCAGTATTAATGAGTTCGCAAAGTTTATTCTCAGAAAGAACATTATGTTTGGCATCACAGCGTCCTAGTTTGAGCAGAATATTTTCGTTGAGGCTGTCAACGGATATTCCCAAAGTGCTGAGGTAAATAAAATTTTCGGCGGGGAAAAATTTTTCATCAAGCAAGAGTGAGCCGTTAGAAATCAGGGAGACTTCAAACGAACTTTCCTTTGCGTATCTCAGAAGCTCATTGAAGCCTCTGTAGAAAACTGGTTCGCCGCCAGCAAAGTTGATAGCTGAGACAATTTTACTGGACTTGAAATTGTCGATTATTGCCAGCCAACTTTTTAACGGTAAATCCGTCCTCTTGTCAAAATGAGCGAAACAATGTCTACACCTGTAATTGCAAGTTTCTGTGATGTGTAAATTAACTTTTAAGCCATTCACTTTACGTTACCTCCTAGATTTTTATTGTTCGTCGAAGAGCTGAAACTTTCGGATAATTTTGCTGTAAAATTTTCTCGGTGTATTTTTGCAGGACCGGGCCGACGTAAATACGAAAAACTTTACATGCTCTTTCTCCGTTGTCAGCGTTTGTATGAAACTCAATCGACGAGAGAAATTTTACGTTGGAGGTCTGACAAGTTCGTAATTCTGTTTTCAAGGATGCGTGAATAATTTTATGTTGGCTGTTGATAAATTCGTAAACTTCAAGGAGGCTTAGAGAGAAAAATTACATGATATTTAGTGAGAGACTTCATGTTGGCTATTGATAAATTCGTAAACTTCAAGGAGGCTTAGAGAGAAAAATTACATGATGTTTAGTGAGAATTTTTACGTTGACGCTTGATAAGTTCTTAATCAAAATATTCAAGGGAGACTTGCGAGAATGAGAGAAGATTACACGGTGTTTAGTGAGGACAGCCTGAGAAAATTTGCGGAGGCCGATTGTGATTATGACAGCTTAGAGATTGAAGCTATTGACTTTCTGAGAAATCCCCAAAATTTCAGGACGTTTAAGCAGGGACTTATTGAGCTATTAAATAGGAAGAACTTCACGGGGGACACGAATAATATTTTCGAGATGACTGACTATTTATATGGAAGATTGTGTGAGATTAATTCAACTCTGGAGAAAAAAACTGTGCAGTCATGGTTTGATGGAAGTCATAGGCCGAAGATTGAGCCTGTCAGCAGACCTCGAATGTATGAAATATGCTTTGCTCTGGGCTTAACTTTTAATGAGGTTGTGTGGTTCTTTCATCACGTGCATTACGACAGGGCTTTTAACTGTCATGATATTTCTGAAGGAGTTTTCTATTTTGCGTTTCTTCACGGCATGAAATATTCTGAGGCTTTAGAGATAATCAACGAGGTAAATTCAAGTCAATGTGATGCGCGGCCTGATGCAAAAATTCATACGAGTTTCATTAAGGAGAGAATACGTGAGCTTACTTCACCTGAGGAGCTAAAAAGTTTTCTAACTCAGAATAAAGCGAATTTTACAGTCTGGAACAATACGGCTATACGCTATATCAAGCAGTTCTTCACGGAGATAACTGGGAATGAAGACGCGGCCAAGCCCATAATTAAGAATATACAGCGAAGATTGACACTCTTAAAGCGAGCGGAGAGAACTATAGAGCTGAATATCAACGAGATTAATAAATGCGGATTGCTTGTGAGGGAAATAATTTTTGACGCTAAACTCTTCCATTCAGATAAATACGAGGCTGAGAAATTGCAGGACATTTTGAAATCGAAGAATACTTTTTCGCATACGTTTATACTTGATAATATTTTAGGGACGAACTCGGGGCTTGGGAAAAGTTCGGAAATTCCGTATATTGTCAGGAATAATTTTCCGAGTAAAAAAGTTTTGTCGGACGTTATCAATTCGATGCAATCAACCACTTTGAAATCTTACGACGCGATACGCAAGACATTAATACTTTTTCATTTTTACGTTTTCTGGTGTAATTGCAAACTTGGAAATATTGACAATGAGTGCGAGAAACTTTTTGAGACATACCGGGAAGAAGCTGACATTTTGCTTGAGGAATGCGGATATGAGGTTCTCTACTCTGGTAATCCTTACGACTGGGTATTTTTGTTTTCGGCGAATGCTGGGGATTGCAGGAACACGCTAAAAATTTTTCGTGATATGGTATTATTTTTTATTGATGCTTCTATTGAGTAAAAAGTGAAAAGTTTGTGTCTTTAAATTTGAAGGGAGGGATTGGAAGTCATGACTACCGTTACTCCAATCATCCCCTCACTTCGTATATTATACCCCTTTTCCGCCCTATGTCCACATGCACAAAATTCTTCTTCACATAATATATATAATACTTCAAACCCGTCAAT
>JAFTCP010000065.1 GCA_017454625.1 Synergistaceae bacterium | reverse complement strand
CAACGCTAACGCCTTCAAGTCCTCATACTCCGGAACTCTTCGCACAATCTCGCCGTCAAGCTCCGTAACTTTTACTCGTATTTTACCAAGCGAAGTATTTACCTCCTCAATCTTCCACTTAAGACGAAAACGGTCAAACTCCCTATTTCTAACTCCCTGAGTCGTCGAATGCTTCAGGATTAATCCCGCATGTCTCATCGCATCTTCAGGCTTCGACAGACAACAGAACTTTACGCCCGGCCGAAACTTCTTCATGCTTATACTCTCGGTCCAAACGTCAAGCGCTCCATCCTCAAATAATTTCTCCGTCAACAATTCATAATCCTGCGGGTTCATGTCGTCAATATTGCACTCGGACAAAATTACTTTCTCGCTGATTAAACCCTCAACTTCTCCTCCAGCCTCAATCATCAAAGCTCGTAAAGCATTAGGCATGTCCTCACTCTCACGATTGCCGAAGCCGAAGCCCGACGCTAAAATTTTCCCAGCTGGGATTGTGCTGAAGCCGTCAACAAGAATTTTCACGAGCAATGCTCCCGTCGGTGTCGTTCGTTCCATCGGTGAGCCTAACGAGAAAACAGGAAGCCCACGCAATAAATATTCCGTCGCAGGTGCAGGAACCGGCAGAACTCCATGCGCGCATTTTACCGTCCCTGAGCCGACATTAACGACTGAACATAAAACTCTCGGCCAATCCAGAGCTTCCATCAGGATAAACGCTCCGGCAATGTCGATAATCGAGTCAATCGCTCCGACCTCGTGAAAGTGAATTTTATCCGGCGTTGTCCCGTGTACGTGAGCTTCAGCGTCGGCCAATATCGAAAATGCCCGAATTACCTCACGTTTAACTCGCTGGGATAAATCACTCCCCGTAATCATAGCTTCAATGTCCGATAAATGCCGGTGATGATGATTATGATTATGTTCGTGTTCGTGATACTCGTCGGAGCTGTCGTGATGGTGTTCATGCTCGTGTTCATAATGATGTTCATGCTCGCTGTGGTCGTCGTTATTGCGGGACTTAACGTCAAAATTTATTCCCGTAATCCCGTTCCGTGTAACATGGTCAATTATAATTTTATAATCGTCAGGGTCTAGAGCATGAATTTTCTTGATACCCTCCTTCAAAATTTCAGGATGAGGCAGAAGATTTAACAACGCTCCGATGAACATATCGCCGGCAATCCCAGCAAAACAGTCAAGATATAAAGTTTTCATAATTCCTCATTTCTCCTTCTTTCTGACATAAAAATATTCCGAAGGCTTCTTCGTGTAAGTCAATAATTCCTCGAACGGGTCAGCTCTCTTCGCGGGCTTCATTTCAGGCTTGACGCTCTCAGTCTCTTTATGATAAGGCCGGGCATTCCCTGATACACTACGTAAAATCGTATGAGCTTCCTTATCAGCCGCTAACATCGGAACAACCGTAGACACATCAAGTTCACACGCAAACGCTAAATCTTTCTTGTAGCCGATATGTTCAAGGTATATCGCGTGTTCGGATTTTTTCACGTATTCGAGCAAATTATCTCCGCGATTTTCCCAGAGATTTAACGCAATTTTAGCACTATCGGACATTGCAAGCTCACCTTTCGTCGATAAAGCCTCAATAATTGCTCCGGCACAAATTGTATCTTCCCAAGAGGGCCGCCGTTTCCTTCCTGAACATAAAAGCCCAATCCTCCGGCCAATCGTCAGCGCATAATCCAAGCAAGCCGAATAATTACGAAAGCTCACAGCAATTACCGGACTTCCGGACAAAGCAGCCTCATTCAGTGCAACTGTCCCGTTAGTCGTCGACATTACACCGCAATAATGAGACTGGATGAGTTCATAAGTCAGCTCAACCGGAGAATTTCCCAAGTCAAAACCTTCCGGAGGAATTCCGTTTACCTCGCCCATTAACAAAGGAGATGAGCCGCGTTCACGAAGTTTCAGCACAAAATTTCTGGCCTCGTCAGGAGTTTTCACGGGGTAAAGCTCAGTCCCGCCGAGTTCAAACCATCGTGTTATTACCGTCGTAGCCCGCAATACGTCGATTACAAGCCAGACATCAACAGCCGGTAAATAATTTCCTTCTCCGCACGCAAAAACTAAATCGGCCTCAAAACGTTCTGACATTTAATATGCCTTCGCAAAAACCGTTAATCTCGCGTTATCCTTGCCGGTTATTATGCATTTTCCCCTTTGAGTTCCCGGCAATATGCAGCGAGGAGTTACGCCTCCGGTCTCTTCTTTGATGCGCTGTTCGTCCTCAGGAGTTCCAGCAAAATAAGCTCTCACAAATCCTCCCTGTGTCTCGATAATGTCAATAAGCTCATCATAACTTTTTGCGTCATGAATGTTAGAATCCCGGAAGTTTCTGGCCTTCGTGAATAAATCCCTCTGGATGTCAGCAAGTAATTTCTTCACAGTCTCGATTACGTGTTCATTCTTGATGTCTAGTTTCTCGCCCGTGTCTCGTCGTACAATCCTGACAGTTCCGGCCGCTAAATCCTTCTCGCCGAGTTCAAGACGCAACGGCACGCCCTTTTGTAAATGCGCAAAAAATCTGTCGGCTGGTCTGGCGTGAAAATCCGTGTCAATCCTCGTGAACATTCCGCCGAGTTCGTTATCAAGTTTCGCTGATAATTCCTTTGCAACCGGCAAAATTTCATTCTCAGCGACGCTTTCATCTTTCGAGATTGGGAGAATTACGGCCTTAACCGAAGCGATATTAGGCGGGATAATTAATCCGTCGTCGTCCGAATGTGTCATGATTAACGCTCCGATTAAACGCGTCGAAACTCCCCAGCTCGTTGTCCAGCAGTAAGCTAATTCGCCGTCTCTGTTCTGATATTGAATGTCGAAAGCCTTAGCGAAATTTTGACCTAAGAAATGGCTTGTTCCGGCTTGAAGCGCTCTTGTGTCGCTCATCATTGCCTCGCAAGTGTAAGTGTCATCGGCTCCGGGAAATCTTTCACCTGCTGTTTTCTCTCCGGCAAGTACGGGAATAGCTAATTCTTCCTCGATAATTTTTCGGTAGACTTCAAGCATCCTCAAAGTTTCCTCGCGGGCTTCCTGTTCAGTCTCGTGTGCTGTGTGTCCTTCCTGCCAGAGAAATTCTGACGTTCGCAAAAATAATCTCGGCCGTTTTTCCCAGCGCATGACGTTGCACCATTGATTAATCAAGACTGGTAAATCACGCCATGACTGAATCCATTTTGAATACATACTCCCGATTACAGTCTCAGAAGTCGGACGTACAGCAAAGGGCTCTTCGAGTTTTTCACCGCCGGCATGAGTTACCATAGCGCACTCAGGAGCAAATCCCTCGACGTGTTCAGCTTCTTTTCGCAGGAACGAATCAGGAATTAACAACGGGAAATAAGCGTTGGCAACTCCAAGTTTCTTGAAGGCAGCATCGAACTTCGCTTGAATATTTTCCCAGATTGCATAACCAGTTGGACGAATGACCATACAGCCCCTGACTGGAGCATAATCGGCCAATTCTGCGGCTTTGATTACGTCAAGATACCATTGTGAATAATTATTTTTTCTCGGTGTGATATTTCTTGCCAATTTATTTTTTTCCTCCTCGATAAATTTTTACATTATTTCACTCATCATAAGCCAAGAGCTTTATTTTTTCTCGTTTACAGCATAAAAATATAACCTCCTGACAAAATTTTTATTACGGTAACGGATAATGATCCCAAATAGGAATGCCGATAAAGAATCCGGCCTTGAACTCTTCAGAGCCGTACATAATCGCAAATTTCATGTCGACCAAATTATTCGGAAAATTCACAGCTAATCCGACTTCCCAAGGAGCATCTACCTTATGCCATTCCTTATCCATTGCGTAACCCCAGCTCGCGAAGAACTCTCCGGCGATTACTCCCATTGCTGTACGCTTAAGAATTTTTCGTATCGCTAAATTTGTCCAGAACATACGCTCGGCTTCAATTGGATTTCTGGCAACTGAATATAATTCTTCGGCGGCTCCTAAATATACGGCATGACTTCTACGGTTCAAATCTCCTTCAGCAAATCCCAAACGCAAATAAGTTCTCCATATGTCCGAGACCTCAAGCGGCTTGAAATAACTCAATCTATAATTAACCTCGTCAAAGTCAGGCCACCAAGCATTAACTCTCCATGCATAACCTTTCGTCGGATCACTGGCCATGTCAAGCGTATCAACTTCAGCGAAAAACGTCGGCCCTGCGGCTTCAGTGTCGTCCTTCATTGAAATCGGATCTCCGTCAACGTGTTCATACGCGTAACCAATTCCAACGTTGACATCTCCCCAAGTGAATAATTTGCTCACTCCTGCCGCGTATCTGTCCCAATCTCTGAGCTTATCATTTTTCCCCGCAGGCTTCCAATTCTGAGTTGAAAGTGTAATCTGCCAAGCATCCATAGGCTGAGGAGCCGTCTGATACGTTAAATCTATTCCCAATTGATCGCCGATTTTCGCAACTCCGATTAAAGAGTCGTATTCTGACCAAATGCCGCGCGCTTCACCCTTGAGATAAAGCCACCTGTTAGGATGTAAATTTGTTGTGTAACCTGAAATTCCGACTTTTAGCTCAGGAGATTGGCGAACGTCAACACGAAGCAATACATCTCCGCTTTCAGTCCGGCCAAACTGATAATCAGCAAGCTCAATTCCTGCCGCATCCGAAAGTCTAGCCATAGCCTCGTCAATATCTTCTACATCTACATGTTTTCCCTTGAAGCGTGAAAGTCTTTTCTTAACAAGCTCCGTAGTCTTGGGGGGCAGTCCGTGTACTTCGATTTCACTGATTATGTCGCTGCCTTCTGATTGTATTTCCTCAAACTGAGACGACGACGCGAGTAACTCCGGGCCTTTTCCTGAGAGAGCTTTAATCTCGTCAATTTTGGGCATAGCCGCTTCACGTCCAAGCTCAATAATTTTTTCGGGGTCAGTCGTGTCGAGCATTCCCAAACCTGCAACATTGGGCTTCAACAAAATATCTGCCGCCGCTCCTTCTTCATCAGTAGCACGCCTCATTAAAACAGTCAAAGATTGATTAACAACGTCCATGTAAGAATTTATTCCGTTAAGCATGGTATCAGAAATATCAACGGCGATAATCGGCGTGTTAGGGAAAATTTCACGAGCTGTGTAAACCGGTAAATTCGAGACAACTCCGCCGTCAACAAGAAGATGTTCATCAATGACCCAAGGCTCGAATAACATCGGAATTGACATTGAAGCTCTCATTGCGGCCGCTAAGTTTCCCTCTCGTAACACAACTTTTTCTCCCGTTTTGATGTCCGTAGCTATTGCGGCATAAGGAATTGGCAGCTTGTTAAAATCCGTAACGTGTACATGCCTCATTAACTGTGAAAAATATTCATAAAGTTTATCGCCCGTTAATAATCCTTTGGGTCCCCTGTTGCCGTTCTGTTTCTTGTAAGTCAAAGCCGGGATTGTGCTTTTCTTCGCGCGTCTGTCATTCCCCGTGAAAACGAACATTGGCCCGGTGTTCTCGCTAAGTAAACTTGGAAGGTCCAACTTGTGCAATATTCCGTGCATTTCTTGTGTCGAATATCCCGAAGCCCGCAATGCTCCCATTAATGCGCCCATGCTAGTGCCGACAATTCCGACAACTTGAACGCCGTTTTCTTCGAGAGCTTCCATTACTCCCAAGTGAGCAAATCCCTTCGTTCCTCCTCCGGATAAAACGAGAACTACGCCGGCTTCACTTTGACACGGACTTAGAGCGATAAGAATTATTAATAACGCGTATAAAATTTTCTTGAACACGATGATAATATCTCCTTTCTTAGTGAACATGATAAATAAATTTCCCTGATAAGTAAAACGGCTCCGGCCCATTCAGACCAGAACCGTTGAAAAATTTTCTGATTGTTAATATTATTACAGGTCAATCAATTTTGAAGGATAACACCAAGTAAAGCCCCCCTGCGGGTTGAAGCTCAAACGGTAAAGTGAAACTCCTCATGCCGTTGTCTTCCTGAGTTACATTCTTGATATTTTCCCCGATTATCAACTGCGGCGGTGTAACGTCTACTGTTCCCAAAGCACTTTGAACGAGCGCACGGCCTCCGATCATGTTAGAAAGCTCGCCGATTACGCTCATAGAGACATCTTCGCCAAGAACAGGAGCAATCATTCCGCCCGACATTGCACCGATGATATTCTCGAAGCCGGGTTTATCCAGCATAATATTTACTGTTCCTCGTGAACCTACGCCGACGACTCCGATCAGGGCAGTTGTGCAGACGTTAGCAACTTTTATTCCCTGTGAAACTTTTGACTTGTTGAGGGTGATATTCAGCCCCACCTCGCGCCCTACTGACAGAACAGCCGATGCAAAACTATTCACGAGAGCGACAAGTTTATCATTACCGGCCATCTAAAATTAATCTCCCTCCCTGTAATTAATTGTGAATGTGATTTGAATTTGCAATATTATAGCTTATTCGCGCGTATATCTCTATATTTTTTCACAGCACGTAAAGCAATTGCCCAAGCCGCGAGGTCATCAAGAACTCTTGCAGGAACCCTTAACCCTTTCGGAATAAACTTCATCCATAACGAGGGTTTATGAATTTTCCAGTAAAGATTTCTAGCCTCCAGCGTGGTGTTTTTCTCGTTGACAATTATAATATCAACGTTAATTTTTTTCCTGATAAATTCAGCGAATTTTTTGCTGGTTGTTCCGTCGCCGATTGCGATAAATTTTACGAACGAGAATATATTTTTGCCGTCAATAACTGATTTTTTTTCGTGTTCGGGCATATCATCAGGATTAGTTGCGAGATTTTCACGGTCAATCATAGAAACTTT
>JAFTCP010000064.1 GCA_017454625.1 Synergistaceae bacterium | reverse complement strand
GTCGAAGTTCAGCGAGTGCAGGCGTATAATTCTGTCGGAAGTTTTGCGGGCTAAAGCTGTAATTCCGAAGTCAATTGCGCAGGGGAAGACGTAGCCGCCTTCGTGGTCGGTGTGTTCACCGATTAAGTTTACTCGTCCGGGAGCAAAGAAAGTTTCAGGTTTCGCGGCAGAATCGAAAATTTTGCTGAAAATGTCATACATTAAACATTTTCTCCTTTCCAATAACTTTTTATATCTGCAAGTTTATCATGATGATAGTTAGAAAGGCGCGTAATTATTGAGTTCAGTTTGCGAAGTTCCTTATCTTTCATGCTTTCAATATATAATTTTACGGCTTTAATTATGCTGTTAACCCAGCTTTCTGCGATATCGTAAATTCTCATAGGTTCACCGCTCGAACTTTTTGCCAATGCTGTAATTGCCGAAGAAGAAAACTCATTGAACAAAGCATAAAGCCTGATTTGTATATCACGTTTCAAATTATCCTGAGCTTCACGCATTTTCTTTTCATGGTCGACAAAAGGGTTCCATGAGTTTTTTGCGTTGATATATGCCGTAAAATATTGTGATGATATTGCTTCGGATGAGCCGACTTTTATTAATTGATAAATATACTTGTCATAAATATTACTGTCAGCGTAAATATAAATCGGATGCCTAGTAATATCCGCAATGATAATATTTAATAAGCTGTTATGGCTTTCGACTTTTTCCGCCCATACCCTGCGCAAAATCTCATCATTAGAATCCAGCTGGGTAAATCTATTTTCAAAAGTTTCAAGAGTTTTTAATGACATACATGTAGTATCTTTGAATGCTGTAAACAGATTATTAAGTGCCTGTTCTAAGATTGCCTGCCATCCATCTGTAAAATTTACGCTATGTTCAGGAGTTTTTGATGTCGTAGATTTAGAACTATTTTTGAAGGCTGAGAACCAATTATCAAATGCACGGTCTAAGATTTTTTGCCACTCTTTCGTAAAATCAATTCCGTCAGGTTCCGTGAATTCCCGTGCAAGAAGTGAGGCGATATTCGGAATGTTTGATTTTATCCTGTCAAAAATTTCTTCGGATATTAATAACTTCCAGGAATTATTAATAATTTCGTAAAACTCTGCCGTCTTCTTTGATACGATACTTTCAAGTTTTCGCTGGCGTTCGTTCCAAATTTCAAGCTGAGAAGTTTTATAATCCGATAATTTTTCCGCAAGTTCCTCTAATCTTGTCTTTAACGGCGTAATTATCTGCGAGGTCATCAAAGGTTTACGGTCATCAATGTTTGCTGAGCTGAAAATTGCTTTGATGAATTTATCGGCACCTGAAAATTTGTCCAGAGTTTTTATGCTGCGTTCAGAAAGTCCTTCTTGTAAAATTTTCTTGGCATCAGTTTTTGAGAAGCTGTAAAGTTCATCATGGACTAGAAAACTCCATGCTTCTGATGGTGAGCTTGGTTTTTCTCCGATTTCATATGCCTTTCGCATTAAGCTCGCGGCCGTTGTGTCGTCGAGTTCTCCTGCGAGTAATCTTTTTCCCTGTTCGGCTCTGAACGATAACAACGCGTTATAAGATATTATTGCTTCTTTTCCGTAACCGCCTAATTCAAGCAATGATTGAATTGTATCCAGGACTGTATTTTTAGGCTTTCCAGGCCAATTCATAGCAAAGACAATCGGACAGCTCCCAATTTTACGCTTAAGATTGAGTATAAAATCCTGCTCACTGTTTTGAAGCTGTTTATCTCGAGTTCCCCCGAAAACATAAATTACAGCGTCCGCGTTTATTATGGCTTCTTCAGCATTACGCGAGTCCTGAGAGTTTACGCTTAAACCTGGCGTGTCAACGATACAGATATTATTACGCTTCATCCAGTCAGATTTTATCCCCGCCGAAATTTTCTTAATGAAAGCGTACATGATTTTATTGATCGGGAAAGTCCGGCGTAAATCCATCTTGAAAGCATCAATATTATTTATCTCGGCATGGCTGCTTAAAAATTGGCTCCAGCGTATATCTTCATCGTCAGGCGCGGGACTTAAACGCATAGCCTCATAGAGTTCCATGCGTATATTATTATATCTTCGCAGCTCCGGAAGATTATGCATCCAAGAAAGCAATAACGCAGGATATTCAAGAAATTCGTAATTATTGCCGGCGTTCCATAATGAGATAAATTTACGCTCGATAAAATCTATTGCAGCTTTATCCCACAAAGAATCGGCATTAATTTTTAAGTTTAAGAGTGATGAAAGTCTTTCGGCGAGTTCCTCATCAGAAAGAATAAAAATTTGTGCATGCTCGTAATCAGAACCATAAAAATATATGTTGCACGCGCTTGTTCGTATCCCGCTGACTTCAGAAATCCGTGAAATCTCACTGCCGCCGGTCATCATGTTGACAGTTAAAGATTTCCCAGCTTGAAACAATCCGCATATCGCTATTTGAAAGTTTTCTGTCCTGGAAGAAAAATAGCGTTCTGTTTCACTGAAAGAATTAATTAAGGATTCCGGCCAATCCTCGAGCGTAATATCATGCAGAAAATTGGCCGTTTCCCTGAAAGTTAATTTTCGCGCTTGGCTGATTATATTCCCGTCGCCGGACATATTTTTTGAACCTCGTTGTCAAGCTCAGTTAATCTTTTTTTCATCGGAGCAATTGTCTCTTCACGGATTTTTTTGGCTTCTTCGGCTGTTTTTTGACGTTCAGCCTCTCCAAGTGCAGCATCGGCTTTAGCTTCGTCCAATCTCATAGCTAGAATTTCCTGGCCGTTTGCAATTGCTTCCTCAAATGCTTTGATATAGAAATCGCGATATACACGAGTTCCCAAGCTATTATTTGCAGGGTCTCCGTTTGCAAGTTTCGATATAATCTCACGCTTTGTTTTTGTGTCGTAGAAGGCCGCCTCAAATTCGTGCTGTAATTTCTTCTTCATTTCCGCTAAATTTCTTTCATTACGTTCATCCGAAGCAAAATATTGAAATATCCCCGCGAAAATCAGCCATATTGCAGCAATAATCTCAGCAGCAAAAGGAATTACAAAATCTACAGGCAGAATGAACAAATACACGTATGCAAATGTTGTAGCAACAAGGTAGCCTTTGCCCACGCTCTTCAAAACGTCTAAAAGCGTACCGCCGAACTGAATATCTGCGCTGCCTCTCAATATTTCCTCAAGGGATTCGCGTTTTAATACTACATTATTAATATCCTCGCTGAATTTTCCCTTAGGAAGACTGCCTTCAATTTTCTCATACACTTCTCCGAGCTTCTTTTCATCACTCTGAACGTATTTCTGCCATAATTCTTTTACATCCCGTTTAATATTATCTACGGACGTAAAAATATAATTACGGTAAAACGTACCGGCTTCAAAGCTGTTCCGCCATGCAATAAATAACGGTTCCGTCGCTTTTGAAACTGATTTAGCGATTATAGCCTTGCATTCTTGCATTAAGCTCGATTCAATTTCATCATAGCCGAAAAAATTCCTAATTCTATTCCATGCCTCTATGCCGAGATGTCCCAGTTTTCGCCAAAAGGTCTGACTGCTTTTAATTCCGTCAGCGGCATATTCCGAAGCCTTGAGAGCACATTTTTCATAGACGGCTTTATATATATCTTCAGCGATCAATTCATCCCAGTCGGGGCGTATTCCTTCTTTTATTTTACGGGTGCATTCCTGCTTGAAGCGCGGATATTTCTCCTGTGCGTCCTCGTATATTTCGACGAGCTCATCAGCCTTAACTTGCGCAGCCTGTTCGTCAGCTAATAATCTGGCTTCCATTTTGTCCAAAACTTTTTTTGCTGGGGTTGCTATATAGTCGCTGAGAAGAATTCTTCCCTTGTTCTTGAGGACGTATTGCAAAATTGCTTCCATAGTTTCTTCCCACATGCTGGCCTTATAAACGAGTTCAACGCTTTCACGGGTAAGTCCCATATCATAAAAATTCCGCCAGCCTTCAGCCTTCACAACACGCATAACAGTATCAGTCGTTTCAATCCAGGCTTCACGTACATTGCTGACTTCACAGCCGCTTTCTTTTGCTTCGGCCATGAGTTTATTTTTCCCGTCTTCATTCATTTTTCCGCTCAAGATTAACATTCCCTGTTTAGCTCGTTGCGCGAGAAACGCATTGTAATGCAAAAGGCGTTGTTGATGTTCAGCGTTATAGCCCAACATCTTGAGAGTAGAAAGTATGCTTTCCTCAATTTTTGCGCATGCAGCAAGAGGCCGCCTGAAATTTATTCCGAAAAAAACTTTATCGTTTAAGTTAGCTTCTTTTATCCTGATCAGAGCATCTTGGTCGTCATTGCTGAGTTGATGCGTGCCGCTGAACAAGTAAAATATTGCCGCCGCGTCTGACATGCAATGAAGAGCAACGCGAGTGTCATTATCGCTGATGTTCATTCCCGGCGTGTCGATTACTGCGATACCCATAGCCTGGAGATATTCAGAAAGGATAGGGAAATTCACAATATCGATAAATAAATGCATTGCGTTTTCGGGCTTGAATTTGCTACGGACAAGTTTAACTAAATCCGAAACGTTATTAACTTTTCCCGTTTTTATTGCTATGAATATTTCGCCCCAAAATGAAGTATCCCGCTCCTGAAATGCAAGGAATGACATAGCTTCTTCACGAGTAAAAGTATCTCTGCTTCTCCAGCGTGCAACGTCAGGATGATTGTAAAAACTCATGAGCATTAATACTTGTTTGATGCGGTCTAAAGTTTCGCTCAATTCTTCCTGTTTGCTTATTTCTTCAGGGATTTGTTCGCCTCTCAGCTGTTTTTTGACATTGTCAAAAATTGAGTTCCATATTGCTGGATTTTTGGAGATATTATCAAGAGTAAATTTCTCTTTCCCTTGTTCAGTATCTCCCAAGCCTGTCCAATGTCCGATTTCTTCTGCGAGATATGGCGTATCTTTCCAAATTATACTTATGCCTTCGTTTTCGTTAAGAGCACACGTAACTCTAACAGCACATGCGCTTGTCCTAATTCCTCCGCCTCCGTTCCCTCGCGGACAGATTTCCCGGCCGTCAGCGATTGCGTTTACCGTTGTTGATTTTCCGCCCTGAAACTCTGCGCCCAATGCCAGCGAGAACATGTTCCCGTAAAAATCCTTCTGTTTTCTGCGAGCAGTGTTAATCATATCATCGGCTTCATCCTTATAACGGGAATGATCCCTTTTCAATACAATGCCAACCCGTTCCATGCTTTGAAGTTCGGTTTCAAGCGTTGACTTCAGACGTTCTAGAGTTTTACTTGCTGTGTTCTGATCGTATGTCAATTTAAATACACCTCCGTTTAATTTTCAACAATCATTGCTAGCCATGCTCTCAATATTTCAGGCTTTACATTTTTCCCCTGAGTAGTTAATAAAGTCCTGATTACCTTATCTTGTTCGGGCTTATCAAGTATTGCATAACTGCTTAACCTGGAACGTATATATTTATCCCACTCATGCAATTTATTCTTCTCAGGAGCATAAAACCATAAATCCGTCTCAAAAATTTCCGTGTATAATTTCGTCAACTCATCCCCTGATAACTTTTTGCCGTCCTTGATAGTTTTAAACGCTTTAATTAACTTGCCCTCACCTGAAGCAGAACCGGCCAAAACGTTAAAAGCATCTCCGGCATCCTCAGATTTTCCGCGAATTATCTGTGTAAGAATATCTCCGCGTGCTTTCCTGATTATAATATTATAAGTATGCTCTTCAGGCTTTGACATTTTGTATAATTTATGCCTTGACGTATCGAAATGTTCAACTTTAACTTTCACTGGAGCGGGCCATCCTCTGCTTCTCATAATGCAAACTCCCTGTGAAAGCGTCGGAATATCCTGCATCTGTTCATCTGTAAGGGACATTGCACGCCCGATAAGCATGCCGTCCTCCATATTTTGAAGGTTGAACGTGATTTTTACGGCCGTGTTCGCAGTAATTGAGCTGTCAAGTTTGGAGGGAGTTTGATCCACAATGATAAATCCTTCGCCGTATGAACGCATCTCAGCAATTGCCCGCACAATGAGTTCTGCGGATTTACGTCCGACTGAGGGCCCGTCAGCTCGAGTTTCCGCCTGATTTCTGCTTAAGAGATTATGAGCTTCCTCAATTAAAGTTACGTGCTTCAAGCCGGAATTTAATCCCGTTTCAACGCTCTCGGCTCTTCGAAATTCATTCAGCTTGATTATCAGAATTCCCATCATTAATGCTAAATTTTCAGAAGAAGTTATGCCGCTGATGTCGAGAATAATATTTTGATTAAACAATTCTTCACAGGTCATGCAGTCTCGGCCGAAAATTCTTTTATTTGTCCCGTTCACCATAGATTTTATTCTGGTCATCAGAGAACCTTTGTAATTGTCCTTAACTTCTCGTGAATAATTTGAACCGTCAATCACGCTCGGAAGAACCTGCATTAATTCCTTGAAATCCGGGTAATGCCATTCATCTCCGCGCGGAAGTCCCGTGTCGTTCATGTCCCATCCGGCTTCTTCGTAAATTCGGATTACGGCATCTTTCAAAATATCCGTCATTGCGGCATACATAGGCCAGCAGGTTTCTAAAACAGATAACAGAGCTTCAACATGCTCAAAAGCCGTAACATTCTCAGGGAAGGCGAAAGGATTTACGGAGAAAAGTTCGCCGTTATCTCCTCTGACGCTGAAGCATCGTACTGGCTCTCCCGTTTTGCTCGTGTAACCGCCGATAACTCGGGAATATTCACCTTTTGCAGGCTCAATAACGAGAAAATGAACGCCGAGATTAATTAATTGCGTCAAAATGAAATACGATAAATTAGATTTTCCCGAACCAGGCGAACCCGAGATAAACGTATGACTGCAAAGAATATCTGCCGGAAGAGTTATAGAATTTTTCTCCTCATGTCCCAAGTGATAAACTTTGCCGATTTTAATTTGTCCAGATATTTCGCCTGGAATCGAACGAGCAAACTCGGCGTAATGTGAAACAGGAATTCCGGGAAGAGATTTTCTAGGCCAGAAGAAATGAAGCGGGATTTCAGAACACGGAACGAAGACGGACATATCAAGATTGCTTAAAACTCCCTCCTGCATAAGCCTCAATCTCGGATGAATGCCGCGCGCTAAATAATCTTGAAGCAATTTTACGCTCTTGCTTTCACTCCAATTATTAACGACAGCAACAGTATCCGGCTGATTTCCTGTTACTAGCGAACGATAAAGACTTGCGCCGGTCTCAGAGATAATTTTGTCGGATGAAATTACGTATGCGGCTGTCTTGTAAGCTCCCTGTCCCAAACTTGCGCTTAGCCTCTCGATCTGGCGTTCAATTGAGTTCAGCATGTCGCTGACATATTTATTTTCACGGACTGCCTGAATGCTCACGCCTTTATTACGGCTTTGATTTGACGCACGAGCTGTTGATCTTCCTTCTTGACGGCCTTCCTGTTCTTGCTCTCCTCGTGTTTTCTGTTCCGTCTCGCCCTGTGAGGTTTGTATGGAACTGTTCAAAGTTTCCTGTCCAAAACCTGCCGCATCCTTAAGCTGACGGCCTAACATACCTCCTGCAAAACTTAAGCCCGGAACTCCCAGCAAAATACTTCCGGCTGTCCCGAGTAATGTCGCTCCTGTCTCGATTAATGAACCCGCAAAATCATATTTTGGTTCTGATTTTCCCCTGCTTTCACTCATCGAACGCGTTTTGCTGAGACTTGTATTGTAACTTTGGGAACGTGAATATGTCTTGCTGGTTTGCGTTCCTTCTGTAACTGTCAAGCCCTCAGTTGTCGTCTCGTTAAGCGTTATCGTGCTGGTCCTGTATGGAGATATTTCCGTGTAGAGCTCCTGAAAATTTTTTATCTCGTTCAGAATTTCCTGACCAGAAACAGGCGAAGCTATCAGCATCAAAGTGTAAGGCTGTCCCATCATGGAATCAGCGAATTTTTCCATTCCCTGCACAAAATTTTCATCGCCGCCGCGCTGTACAGCATCAATCGAGACCGAAGAAACTGAACATCCAACGGGAGAATTTTGATAAACGAGTTCGGGGATAAATTCAGCGATGTCCTCATCAAAGCATTGGTTGATACTGCATCCCGGAAAATTTCCGCGAACTGACTGCTCAAGAATTAAATATGAATCTCTCATCTCTTCGACGCTGCTGCCGGAAATTCCCATATAAAGCTCAAGCATCTCGGAATTATTATCTATCTTGTTGTTAAGAATGAAGATTACATTACGGCTCTTAATCATTGACAGCGCGCTGAACATACTTCGAAGTTTTTCAATTATGCTCTCGTTTCTGTCGTAATTAAAAGCGTCTATGCGAATAAGCCTTACAGTTTCCTGCGGTGGTTTTTCTTTTTCAGAACGTTCAAGCTCTATAATGTCAGCATGTCCCATCTGCGTCAAATAATTCCGGCTGATTAGGCTGTGAGCTATTCCCATGTTCAAGGCCAATTCATTAATTTCTTTTTCGTCAAGTTTCACGGGATAATAATCATCCATAAAAATTTACGCCTCCTGATTTATCAATGCTTTCGCTGCCTCAATATCTGTCCAGGCTTCAAAGGGAAAACTTTTCAGAAACTTTTTGAGCTTTCGCCTAAGAAATAAAGAATAATAAGAAGTTAATTCGTCTAAAGTTTGTTTATCTTTTGCGTTATCCCCCGATAAAGAAAAAATATGAACTCCCGGCAGTATTTTCTTGCATGAATATCGAACGAACAAAATTACAATGTCCTGAATTGGAACGTCATTACAAGTTGAAATATCTTCAAGCCGCGCTGAAATATCACGTCCGACAGATAGAACAGCGGGCATAGTGATTTCAAGGCTCCCGGATTTGACAAATTTAATGAACGTTGAAGGCATATATGAGATTACCTTTGCGGCTCCGTTTTCATCGTATAAGACGCTGAGATTTATATTAAGATTGTCCTCACCGAGAGATTTATATATGACGTTCAAGCGTCTGTGAAGATAGGTATCCTGCGCAACGTCAATAAAAGATTTTACCCAGCCTTTAAGCCTCATGAAATCATCAGAATTATTATCGCCGTGAAACTCAAGATTAATATTTGCGTTCTCAGCTTCAAGCATTCTCACAAGCTCGGAGTAAGCGGACTTTGTGCCGGAGAATTTAACCGTGAAATTTTGAGTGTTAAGCACGCTCGAGAGTTCGGGAATAAGTCCTTTCCACGCGGCATAACGGGTTATATTTTCGCGAGCCCAATTTTGCATCAATTGGCCCGTCATAAGGCTGTTCAAACGCGAATCCATGCAAACTCTGCCGTCAATGAGAATGCTGCTAAGAAGATTTTCATTTTCACGGCTCATTATAAGCTCAACTGTCTTCATGATTAGATTTCTCCAATTTCGTATGACGCTTAAAATATTCTTGAAGTTTCCCGTTCCCCTTGACAATACGCTCAAGCAAATATGGATATATTGATTTATTCAGTGCGCACGTAAACAAATGCCGGGTATTGCATGAGCCGTAATCACTCGCGCTTGCTCCGGGACATCCGCTCCGGCAGAAACCGAACCAGGTGCATTTAGAGCATGAAGAATTTATTGAATGAGGCTTAACGGGAAAAATCAGCTTGTCTAATTCAGCAATATTATTTATTCCGTCCCAGACATTGCCGATTACGGGAGAAATTTTATCCGGGATCATATCACAGCCGGTAATTGAGCCGTCATAATTTATTGCTATTGAATTTCGTCCAGCACCGCACCGCCGGCACCCGAGTTCTCCGTGAATTGTCTGGCCTGTGAGTAAAGGCATTAACATTCGGAGAATACTGCGAACCTTCAAGCGATTAATTTTCCCGTCTTCAACAGCATTAATTATCTCCATGAACGATTTGATATATAATGCCGCGTCAGATGAAATTTCTTCGTGTCCTTCAGCCTGGCCAAGCAGACGAAGGGGCAGAAACTCAACGGAATTAAAGCCGTGCTCTTGAAGAAAAATTGCGATGTCATAAAGACGGCTTGACATTTCCCGAGTAACCGTGCATAAAATATTGCTATGACTAACGTAATTCATATCTTCAAGCATCTTTATACTCTGCATAACTTTCTCGGAAGATGAACGGTTCTTGTCATGAAAACTCTGGAGCCCGTCAAACGAGATAATTATCCCTACTTCATTTTCACGGAAAAATTCAACGTCGCTTTTTGTGAGCAATGTCCCATTCGTAATTATTTCGAGTTTTACGTCAAGTGAAGTTTCCCGGCCGCGTATCAATCTTACGGCTTCATAGAGCAATTCGCGTTCAATCAGGGGTTCGCCGCCGTAAATCACAAATGAAATTCCGTTCTGAGCGTAAGGGTTTGAGAAAACGTAATCAATAGATTGACGCAATATCTCAGAAGTCATTGATTTATCACGGACAAACTTAGAGTTGAAGCAGTACACACACTGCAAATTACATTTCCCCGTCGTCAGCAGTTTCACAAGAAGAGGCTTAACAGGGCGACGGGATTTTACGCTTTCAGATTGGCCGGAACGTAAAATTTTATTTTTCCTGAGAGTGTCAAAAATTTCCTGATGCTTGCTGCTGGTTTCATCCGTGAGAAATTTAGCATAAGTCTCAGGCATTGCCGCCCATGTCCCGGCTTCGGAATTGACGAAATAGATTATATTATCCCTTACGTAAGAACGGACTCCGGCATAAAATGGCAGAATTTGCATGTATCTTTATCCTCCCTCAGAAAGTCTACGAGGAGCCTATCATGGTAAAACAGCGAAAATTATCCTGCACAGGTTCAAAATTTAACGAGGCGTAAATATCACCATTTTCTCCTGAAGCAAGAAATGCCCGGTTAATAGTTTCAGCATTATCCTTCAGCGTGAGAACGTACGAATTATCAGGCTGTAAAATATAATCATATTCGCGTCCGTCAAAAACGTATTGATTCATGAAATCATATTTTTCCGGGCAAAGAAACTGCATCAACTGGGGATTAGCGACGTATTCCGAGTAACTTTCGGCGAAGTCCTCAAACATATCGGTCTGAGCATAACTCGACACAAAGCCCAAGCCTGTAGCATCAAATAAATCCTTTGATTCCTCGTGAAGATTTGCCCAGTCGTCTATTTTCTGGGGATCCGACGCTAACAAAGAATCATAAGCATTATGGCCAATCTCGTGAAGAAGAACCTCAATCTCCGTTGTGCCAAATTCATTTATTTCCTCTGCACCAGATAATAATATTTCAGAAGTATCCGTGTTGTATAAACCTACGGAATCAGGATAATAATCCCACATATAATGATCAGGTGAACACGTTATGCTCGGGCAGTTGTCGAGATGATGAGCGGGCAGAAGATCGCGGATTAACGTTTCAACTTCGTTATTCGACAATTCGGAGTTCTCATCAAAGCCGGATACTTCCGGGTAATTATTTTCTGGGTTAAATGCGGAACTTTCAAAGTCATCGAATATCATTGCCGTGAAACCTCCTTTATTGCGAAAATTTGTTCCGGCCCCTTCATAAGATGATTAATTCTGTCCGCAAGAGCCGTAAGAAATTTTTCATCCTCAACGGGAATTTTTACAGCTTCCTGAACATTTACGGCACCACCGTCATCTTTGGTATAATGAGCCGGACGGATAATTTTTACAAAGCCTGCTTGACAAATATCTTTGAGAAATTCCGAGAGTTTTTCGGAAGTCTGAGCAGGAACGTTCTTATCAAGATTAAGCGTTATCTGCGGGCCGTCTTGAACAACTTCGCCGATTTTTGCTCGGGATATATTGAACAATGCAATCTTGGAACTCATTTTATACACCTCCTATGTTAATAATAATCCCCCTGCCGTTAAGACAGAGGGACAAAATGTCAATAAAATTTTCTTATTTTCTGCGATATTTCGTCAAGTCGATTGCAACCGCCACCGCAATAATTACACCCTTGATGACCTGCTGCCACATAGGCGATACGTTGATGAACTGCAAGCCGTACTGAATAATCGTGAAAATCAACACGCCCATGATAATCCCGCCGACTTTACCAATTCCGCCGTTAAGTGAAACGCCGCCGACAACGCATGCCGCAATCGCATCAAGTTCGTAACCGTTGCCGTAGTTGTTCGTCGCTCCGGCTGTACGTGCCGCCTCAAGAACTCCAGCGATACCGTATAAGCATGAAGCCAAAATGAATATTCCCATGATGTTACGGAAAACGTTAATTCCTGCAACAACGGCCGCTTCTCTATTTCCGCCAATTGCGTAAACATTCTTGCCGAAAACTGTCTTATTCAGGATGAACCAGATTATTACGCAGATTACAAGCGCGATGGGAATTAAGATGCTGATGCCGGGAAATCCTTTATACAGTCCATTGAACAATCTCATCTGTCCAAGAGCCGCAAAATCCGGACGAATTCCTCCGATAGGCTGTGAGTTGTTAGGAGGCATATCAAAGTAAAGTGAGCAGGCTCCGTAAATAATAACCTGAACCGCCAATGTCGCAATAAACGGGTGCATGTCATACTTCGCAACTAAGAAGCCGTTCAATGCTCCGAAAACCATACACGCCAAAATCGCAATGATAATCGGCATCCAAACTTGAACCTGCGGAAGTTCCGGGAAAAATCTATTCGCATATGTCGCCGTCTGCATCATTGAAGCCGAAACTACAGCCGCAAGTCCAACCATACGGCCGGCGCTTAAGTCTGTACCGGCGATTAAAAGCGTGAAGCAAATTCCCAGAGCCATAATTAATTTCGTCGACGACTGAGTGAGAATGTCAAGCGCAACTCTTATCTGCATAAATCTCGGCTGAAGAATGCAAATTACGACGACAAGAACTAACATTGCTAACAAAATCGCGTTGTTCGTGAGAAATTCGCTGAAGGTCTTTCCTGATAACGCCGCTTCCTCTTCGGTCTTCTCTTTCGCCATAAAGCCCTTCAAAGCAAAGCATACGCCGATAATGATTAAGAATACAGGAAGGTCATAAATTTTTCGGTTGAGACCAAGCGGAGCCTTCGCGAAATAAAGAATTATTCCCAGCGCAAGAAAAACTATTCCTGCCGTCGTGAATAAACGTTTTGATTTTGATGTGTTTGCCATGATAAAAATTTTCTCCTCCCTAAGATTTTATGCAGCCGGTTTAGTGTGATCCGCAAACTGTGTAGCCAGTGCCATAATTTTCTCCTGGCTGTATTCTCCCTTGTTCAGGAAGCCCGTAACTCGTCCTTCGCACATTACCATAATTCTATCGCTCATGCCCATTAACTCCGGCATCTCCGAAGAAATCATGATGATTGATTTTCCCTGTGCAATCTGCTCAAGCATAATGTTGTAAATTTCATACTTAGCTCCTACGTCAATTCCTCGTGTCGGCTCATCGAGAATGAGAATATCCGAGTTCGTCAATAACCAGCGGGCAATCAAAACTTTCTGCTGATTTCCTCCGCTCAAGTTCTGAATTAACGTGTTAAGCGACGGAGTTTTAACGTTGAGTTTCTTGCACTCTTCATCGGCATCAACCGCGCGTTTTCTGTCGTTGAGTATTCCGAAGCTGGCATAATTCCTCTGGTTAGCAATTACCGTGTTTTCGAGAATGGGAAGAATTCCGAATATTCCCGTTGCTCTTCGTTCTTCGGTTAATAACGCAAGCCCTCGTGATTTCGCGAAGCCCGGAGATTTTGCCGCATAACTCGCTCCATTAAGTAAAATATCTCCTGAAGCTATGCCCCTAAGTCCGAATAATGCCTCGACAAATTCAGTTCTCTGTGCTCCAACGAGGCCGCCAATTCCTAAAATTTCCTGACGATGAAGCTCAAAACTTACATTCTGGAATGACTTCTTTAACGGCGAACAAACTTTTTCAACCTTAAGAATAACTTCATCAGTAGGCTTGCCCTCACGAGGCGGGAACTGGTTAGTCATCTCACGTCCGACCATCTGTTTAATGATAAAGTCAATCGTGAGCTTCTCGCCCTTCTCGTCAGTAACCGGCCAAGTTCCTACGTAAGTTCCGTCGCGCATAACCGTAATTTCGTCGGAGATCTCCAGAATTTCCTTCATCTTGTGTGAAATATAGATAAATGCAACTCCCTGAGCTCTGAGACGGTTAATAATCTTGAAAAGGTGTTCGACTTCACGGTCTGAAAGTGAACTCGTAGGCTCGTCAAGAATTATGATTTTCGCCTTCATGTCGACGGCTCGCGCAATCTCCATCATTTGCAAAATTGCCGCGCTCTGTTCTCCGGCCAATGCTAACGGGTCAACGTCAAGCTCCAAATCATTGAAGAGGGCTTTAGTTTTCTCGTACATTGCTTTGTGGTCAACAACTCCGAGATGTCCGGGAAATCTGCCGAGATAAACATTCTCCATGACCGAGCGGAAGCGTATCGGGTGCAACTCCTGATGAACCATCGCGATACCTTTATCCATAGCCTGGCGCGCAGAATGGATTGATGCTTTCTGACCTTCAAGATAAATTTCTCCGCCGTCAGGTTCGTAAATACCAAAAAGGCACTTCATCAGCGTGGATTTTCCTGCTCCGTTTTCTCCCATCAATGCATGAACTGTTCCTTTGCGGACGTTCAAGTTGACGTTGTCGAGAGCCTTTACGCCTGGAAATGTCTTCGTGATATTCTTCATTTCAAGCAAATATTCACTCACTATTTTTCACCCCTTGTAACTTTCTGATACGGAACCCAGATATATTTTCCGTCCGTAATCTCATAGCCGATTGAGTTAATATCTTTTCCGGATGCAAGAGCTAAAGCAAGTTTCACAGCCGCAGTCCCCTGATTATCAGCATCGTTTAAGACTGTTCCGAGCATTTCGCCCTTGTCCATAGCGTCGAGAGCCGAAGCGTTCGCGTCAACTCCAACGACTGGAACATAAGCGTCTTTGTCGCCCTTGTTGTAATCCACAATCTTCAACGCCTCAATCGCTCCTAAAGCCATTTCGTCATTGTTAGCGATTACAGCCTCGATATTTTCCGGGCCGATTGACATTACGAAACCATTCATGATTTTCATAGCTTCGAGTTTATCCCAGTTGGCTATTGCGCTCGCGACTTCGACAGGCTCAATCCCGGCGGCTCTGATGGCTTCCACTGAATAACGGGAACGCAAAATCATATCTTGATGTCCGTTCTGGCCCTTAAGCATGATAAATTGCAATTTTCCGTCGTGGTTCTTGTCAGCTTCAGGATGAGACTTGAAATATTCCGCGATTAATTCACCTGATAATTGGCCGGACTCTTCCGCTTTAGCTCCGACGTAATAGGCTTTATCGTATGTGTTGAGAATTTCGATTGAAGGCTCCCTATTGATGAAGACAACCGGAATATTCGCGGCTTTGGCTTTATCAATAATCGGCTGAGCGTCCATTCGGTTAACCGGATTTACTATCAGGACTTTCACTCCGGCTTGAATGAACTCGTCAACTTGAGCGTCTTGTGTCGGCTGGTCATCCTGGCCGTCAGCATGCGTGATTGTTGCGCCCTCTTTTTCGGCTTCGGTTGTCATTGCGTTCCTGAAACGTAACATGAAAGCGTCGTTGAACCTGTAAATACATGAGCCGATTTTGATTTCTTCAGCGTATGAACAGGACACGAGTAGTAAGACGAATATTAATGCTGTCATAAAAACTTTACGCAAGAAAAATCACCCTCTCATATCATAAATTTCTGAAATTCTCAGCTGTAAATTCTTAATTTCTTTCTTCATCGTCAACAACTTTCAATAAACATTAACCAGCTAAGAATACAAAATTTCGCTAATGATAAAAACTTTCACTAAATAAACCCCCGCTGTTTTTCAAACGGGGGCATAAAGATTGCTTGCTAATTATTTCATAAGCTCCTGATAGTTATCGACTGTTACAGGACGATAGGGGATCCAAATATATTTGCCGTCTGTAATCTTGTAGCCGATGCTCTCTTCCGTTACTTCCTTCTCATCAGCCGCGAGTACTGCAACTCTGACTGCCGCGTAGCCCTGGTTGTCAGCGTCGTTAAGGACTGTTCCGAGCATTGAGCCGTCTTTCATCGCTTCGAGTGCCGGTGCTGTTGCGTCAACGCCTACGACAGGAATATATTTCGCGGGGTCGCCCATGTTGTAGCCTTCAGCCTTAAGAGCTTCGATTGCGCCGAGTGCCATATCGTCATTGTTCGCTAAGACTGCCTCGATGTTGTCAATTCCGACCGCTGAGATGAAGCCTTTCATTTTGTCCGTCGCCTGAACTTTGTCCCAGTTAGCTGTGTCGTTGCCGAGTTCGACGATCTCAAAGCCCGCGTCCTTCATAGCTTTTGTTGAATATTCCGTGCGGAGTGTCGCGTCCTGATGTCCCTGCTCGCCGCGAATCATAATGTACTGAATTTTGCCGTCGCCGTTTCTGTCAGCCTTCGGGTTAGCTTTGAAGTAATCAGCGATAATCTGCCCTGACTGTGTGCCTGACTCCTCAGCTTTTGCTCCGACGTACCAAATCTTATCGTAAGCGGCCATGACTTCAGCGTAAGGCTCACGGTTTACGAATACGATAGGCAGGTTCTCGGCTTTTGCTTTCTCCATGAGAGGCTGAGCGGCTGTTCTGTCTACGGGGTTGACGATAAGCGCGTTCGCTCCCTTTGAAATGTACGCATCAACCTGGTCATTCTGCATGGGCTGACGGTTCTGGCTGTCGACGATCTCAAGCTCTCCGCCCTGTTTCTCCATCTCCGCGCGCATTGCGTTACGAACACCGGTCATGAACGTATCATCGAACTTGTAGATGCATGCACCTACGAGGGCATCCGTCGCGGCAAAAGCTACGACTGCTGAGACTGCTAATAATGCTGCTGCGAGAATTACTACATGTTTCTTCATAATGAAAAATATACCTCCTAAAAAAATTTATATTGTCCAACGCGATTTAAACACGCGAGGGATTCCGAGATTAATTAAGGTATTTCATGCAAAAATTTCAAAGCTGATATTTCAAATAACTTCTCCATATTCGCAAAACTTACACTCCGAAAAATTTATAAGTCTTTATCACACATGGAATTAGTAAAATTAACGCTAAACCGCTGAAACCGAAATTACAGCCTCCTGAACTTTCACCGTCATCATGATACGTAATAAAATTTTCATCTTCATGTTCATAGCCTGTTGATGAGTTCGAAAATTTCACGGTGTAATTGATTGTTCCTGTTCCGCCGTCTTTGCGAGTTAAGCCTGTAACTTCAACCTGCCAGGTCTCATTATTATTGTAACTTGTGATATTCTGAGGCCGGAAGATTATGCATTCGTCGTAAGCAACGCTTTCTTTGTTGATATTAAAATATCCGTAACTGTTTGATTGCGAGAAATGCCAAATTTTTCCGTCGCTTTGTCTTGTCAATTTCACAGATACCAAATTTTCTTGGCATGTGTCAAAAACTTCACTGTTCAGCGTTACAGACCATGCAGTATTTGCATCAAAATATGTTAATGGGTGTTCGTGTTTACTCGTCGGCCAAGTTATGAACTCGTCGCTTATCGGCCACTTCAACCACTCTAAATATTGCTGGTATTCTTCATATGAGAGCGTCTCTTTATCGCTGAAACTCTCGATTACATACGTAACTGCAAAGCCGCGTCGTGTGCTTATTCCGAAGCCTGTTTGTCTTAAGCGCGGGTTCATGAGCCATCTTCTATGTCCCAACGCCGATATATTATGTTCGTCTGAATCTTCCATGTACATTTTTGTACTCTTGCTGAGTGTCATATTTCCGGAATATTGGCCGTTTGAATAAGTCTGAGAATAAGCAATATTTCCGTGAGTTGTCGCGTCTTTACCGAGCGAATAAAAACTTTCGGACATGTCTCCGGGCTTTGAAGGTGTATGCGTTAAAGTGTTGAGTGCATCAAGCAGAACTGCTCCGTGCTGGGCTTTACGTGTGTATTCTTCGCTGAGAGTTACATTGTTCGGAACTCCGATTAACCAGCGAATATAATTTAACTCTGCAAGTGCTTCATTGAGGACACTGCTTTTGACTGAACCGGCAGAATACGGCGCAAACGTCGGCTCCGAATTGTATATATCCGAAGCATAAGCTGACGAGATTAATAATAACGTCATCAAAAGAGTTGCAAGAAATTTCTTCAGCTTCAAGATAAACTGCCTCCCGATAAAATTTTTAACTGGTAAATTGTGAAGTTGTGCATATTATAATTAATCTTGCGTGAAAAAAATTGCGTAACTTTTTCTAATTTTTTTACGGACCATGAAAATTTTCTTGCTAAAGTAGACTTTCACGACGTTATGAAGTTGACGAGTTCATATTGACCGTTGAAAAATTTTGTGGGCTATACCGGCTTTCACTCACTGACGAGTTCACATATAATCATATTGACTGTTTACATAGAAAGATTTTACGGGCTATAATCCCATCATTAACTTTTCATGGAGGAATTAAAATCACTATGGCTAAATTCAGATGTTTAGAGTGCAAGAAAGAGTTTGAACTTGATCCCTCATCATCAACAACACGAAGATGTCCAGAATGCCGAAGTAAAGCACTTGAGCTAATCTCAGGAGAAATACCTCGCGGAAAATCCTGGAGCTCAAAAAGTTACTCAGCAAGATAGAGAAAATTTATAGATTAGAGAATAAACATCATGCCTGAAGAAAAATTAATAGTCGATGTAAGAGATATTGCCGCCGCTACGGAAAAACGTCCTGAACCTGCGCCGGCTCCTGAACCTGAGAAGAAAGCTGAACCCGAATTCCTCGCGTTAAAGTCAACGTTCATTCCCAGTCGCGGAGATATGGGCGGAGGATTTTGCGTAATCTTTGAGGGGAAAACGGGTAAAACGGTCTTTCAAGTATTCTGGCTGGCTAAACCATTTGCAACCGGAGGAACTATGATTGAACCGACTAAGGACTGGCGAAATTTCGTGAAGAGACTTCCTCAGTCCGGGCCTCTCGATAAGGATTGGGGGGAGAAGTTGCAGGCTCAGTTGAAGGAAATTCTGACGGCTGAAGAAAAACGCAAGCTGTTCGAGAATTACACGAAGGCAAAAATCCGTCAGCTTGAGAGTATTATTCGCCGGAGTTTTGAGAATACTTCGGGATGTGTATTTTCTGCCGCGACAGAAGCCGAGCCAATTCAACGCCCGGAACTTGAACGAGCAAAAGTTGTGAAACCTCTTCCGCCGTCTCCAGAAGAACAAGCTCGCCGACAAAGAGAGAAGGAAGAACGCGAGAAAGCTGAGCAGGAGGAAAAAGAGAAGGAAGAAGCCAAGAAGGATGGAAACTTTGAGGGCACAATCATAATGTGTACTCCTCTTGTGGATCCTGTGAGAGGTAAAGCCTCGTCCGAGATTTCGCCGGGAGATATTATCGGTGTGAAAATTGAAGGCGACGGAACAAGCGCGCTGGTGAAAAAATATCTTGAGGAGAATAACATTGAACCTTTATTCCCGGTTGACGAGATTAAAGAGACGGCGGGGAAAAAATTTTTGTACGTGAAGATCAGCGATGAAATTCGGGGAGCAATCAGCATCACGAAGGACATCAAGATTAAAGTCAAGGAGACGGCAGAACAGCAAAAACAGGAGGGAGCAAGCCTTTCATTCTTCGGGGATATAATTTTCTTCGGAGTTCTGGGAATTGCTTTAATCGGTCTGTTACTCGTTCTGCGTTATTTCTTC
>JAFTCP010000063.1 GCA_017454625.1 Synergistaceae bacterium | reverse complement strand
GCTGTAACTCCTCCGCGTTCTCCGGGCGTATCAAGTCGAACAGCTCCGAGCCTGTCTCCCATTTCACGCGCAAGTCTCAAGGCTTCCTCGCATTCGTCATGAAACGTATCAACAAGGAACGTCCGGCCAATTTCAGCGGGTAAAACTTTATCGTAAGCCTCAGCGAGTTTCAGAGTGTCGCCCATGATTAAGATTGCGGCATGAGGAACTGTCCCCGATGGTTCGCGTCCGCAGAGTTTCGCACCGAGTACACAACTTGCTGCCGAACATCCCCCGAATTTCACGGCCATAGCTTCCATGACCGGAGCAATCGCAGGATGAACATGACGAGCACCGAAGACTAAGACAGGTTTACCGTTAGCGGCTTCAACGCATTCACGAGCGGCCGTAGCCCAAGCGCATGAACTTGATAACATGCCCAATAAAACAGTCTCGTAAATTCCGAAGGCCCCGTAAGGTCCCTTTATTCTCATCACGACTTCTTTAGGCGAGAAATATTCACCTTCCGGCAGAGCTTCAATTTTGACTGGAGCGTCCTTCAATAACTCTAAGACTTCCTGAAGTCCTGCGAACATTCCGTTTGTGCGAGTGAAAATTTCGGCGGTAACTTCAGTATTGAGCATGTCAACGCTGTTCAAAACGTCGCGAGTGTTGATGAAGTAAATATCCGTCGTCTTGCCTGAAGCTATTTCTTCGTGAGTTGCGCTGAAAAATCTTTTCGGGTCAACTTTGAGATTTGTAACTTCCTTAAGTGAATTTAACAACTTTCGATTTCTCCTAATGTAATAATTAATTCAGGAAGACAATGAAGAAAGATGTAATCATGAAGATAATTGCGAGTACGATTGTGAGTTTTGTGAGCGGTGAAAATCTCTGCCATTGGCCGGAGTCAGCCTGAGTTCCTCCGCCGAAGACACCAGAGAAGCCGCCTTGTTTACGCTGTTGAAGAAGAATTACACAGATCATGATTATAGAGACGATTATGTGAACGATTGACAATAACGTACGCATAAAAATTTTTCCTCCTGTTAAGAAATTGCGGGGATTAGTATATAACAATGAAGGCTGATTTTACAAACTTGCATTATGTTTTTTGGGGCGGGTGGGGCAAGGACACCGAATGTGTCGTTGCGCGTAGCTGGGGAGTTCCGATTGTAGGTCGGACTTTTTCCCTTCTCACGTTGGCTCGCAAGAAAAACACTTTTTCTCTCATACTGTAAAACTATCTCCTTCTCATGCAAGCTCAACGAATAGGCTGCCTCATCTTCACGCAAGCTCAACCCCAATATGCTTTTTCCCTCGCAAGCTCAACGAGAGATATATTTTTTCCCTCATGCTATCTGGATAGACTTTTTTACTCGCATAATACCTAGAAAAAATCTTCTCATACTTGCTCACTCACTTTGATTTTATGAACGGCCTGAAAAAACTTCTGAACCAGATAATACCAAGTTTCAGCCCCCTCATTTTTAACTCTCTATGCTTTGACGTGATTAACTTGATTATCAGCTTCAAAGGTGTAGTTCCTGTTATCTCTTTCACCTCGCGGCGATACTGCAAGTAATTCAATCTCTGTAGCATTAAGGCCATTACTGCATATTCCCCGCTTCTAAGTTCAGCGAACTCCGCAAGCTCATTCATACCTTTACTTCTGAGATATTTTGTTCTGTCGTCAAAGGCATCTTTGGAATCCTTAAAGTGTTTCATGTGAACGCTGGGATTAAATTTCTTCAGGTCAATTTTTCCTGTAACACTTTCATCATGACTGCGATTAAAATATAATACTTCCTGAGTTAGAGCTATTCTCCTGCATTCTCCTCCAAGCCTGTGAATTCTTGATGTGTCATCATGTTTATTACCCGGCTGAAAGCGTACGTTCTTGAATAATTCTGCCTTATATAATTTATTCCATATTCTGAGATACGCTCCAGAAAATCCCGGCATCACGAGCCTGTACAAAAATTCTTCGCCGTTAATAATTTCTACAGGATATGTTTTTTCACTTGCTGAGTTTATATCTTCGCTTCCATGATAATACATAAACTCGCACATGCTCATATCAGCGTTATTCTCGACGAGCAATTTATATAACTTTTCGTACATTTCAGGAGCAAGAAAATCGTCGTCGTCAACTGTCGCGATAATTTCCCCCTTCGCAAGATCAAGCCCGGTATTACGAGCCGCGCTGTTCCCTTCGTTGACTTTGTGAATAACTTTGACGCGTTTATCTTTCTCGGCATAATCATCACAAATAGCCCCGCTTTTATCGGTTGAGCCGTCATCGACGAGAATTATTTCAAGATTTCTATATGTCTGGGAAGTTATGCTTTCAATACACTGGGATAAATATTTTTCGGCGTTATACACTGGGACAACTACGCTTATGAGAGGACATAAATTAGGTTGTAAGTTGTTCACTGCTGACGTTTTAGCGAGTTCTTCTGTCATTGTTGATACTCCTTTTTGTGAAAATTTTACGATGGAAATAATTTTATTATAGCAAGACTTTTTTTGTGAATATCAGCCGAAGAAAAAAGCTCTCGTAACATTCTCATCATTCGCAGCTGCCCCATGAACGATAACAGTAATTTTTTATGCGGAATTATAGAAAAAGACTTTGTAATACTCTCGCTGAGCCTTATTATTTGCAAGTGAAGCATTAACAATATCTTGGAGCGGATGACGGGATTCGAACCCGCAACATTCAGCTTGGGAAGCTGACGCTCTACCATTGAACTACATCCGCAGTAATTCACGTGTGAAATTCTAACGCATGATTGATTATTTCGCAAGCATTCATGAGATTTACAAGAACCGCAATAATGGATACAATTTTACTCATTATGTTAGAACTCAGGAAAAAATACAAATCCGGGAGCGCGCTGGAGATTTTACAAGAAGCAATTTTATCCGGCGACGTTCCAGAGGGAATTATACTCACTCAGAACGAGCTGGCTTTATCGCTTGGAATTTCTCGAATGCCCGTGCGTGAGGCTTTAATCGCGCTTGAATATCAGGGCTTAATCGAGAGACTGCCGAGCCAGCATGTTAAAGTTGTGAGGATTGACGAGGAATTTATCAGGAGCATATTTTCTGATATGGGATTAATCGAGATTGAGACGCTGAAAAGTTTTACGAACGAGAAAATTATCATGCTGTCAAAGTGTGATACTCAAGCTGATTTTCACGCGGCAATCACGAAGAACATAAAATCCCCTTTCAGACGCAGAATGCTTGAAACGCTCACAGGAATATATTTATCGTTCGTCCTTGCTAATTCGGGGAACTTGGAGAAAATTAACGAGGTCTTCAGGGATTTACGGGCCTCGTTAAGATGCGATTTTGAAGTTATCCGAGCGGGCTACGCTGTTTACGATGAAGTTTTAGCGAGTGAGTTAATCCAGATTAGAAAGGGGAAAATTTTACATGCTCAATCTTAGACCGGTAAAATTACTGCCAGTAAGAGAACAGGCGGCGGCATCACTCAGGGAAGCGATAATCACGAAGAATATTAAGCAAGGTGAAGTTCTTGCGCTCGAAGCTACGGCTAAAGCACTCGGAATTTCGGCAACTCCTGTACGTGAAGCGTTCCAAATTTTGGCACGGGACGGATTGATTGAGCTTGCACAAAATCGCGGGGCTGTTGTTTTGGGAATGACGGCTAAGAATATTCGTGAGCATTACGAAATTCGGGCGGCTTTGGAAGCTGAGGCTTGCCGTTTAGTCTGTGAGAAACAGGCTGACTTAGGCGAGATTGAACGGTGTGTAAATCATCTCGTGAGCTATGACGCTGAGAACTATTCAGACCTCAATCAATCGTTTCATTATAATATCTGGCTTGCTTCGGGAAATTCGCGGCTTGTGAATATGCTTAGTGAGTTATGGAACGGGTTATCAATGGGAGTTCGGACAACGAGGGATCAATACGCGAAAGTTTCACGTTCTGAGCACGAGGAGATTTTTGCGGAACTCAAGGCACGTAACACGGAAAAAGCTGCCGGAGCAATGAGGGCACATATACTCCGGAGCATGAATGATATGCTTACTCGTTACATAGAGAGTTGATTAGCGGCTCAAGATATTTTTCGGCGTTGAAGTCCTCAATTTTCCCTTCGTCGCATAACTCAGCAAGTCCCGGAACAATCGGAAGTCTCGCAATCGTGCTAATTCCGTAAGTTTTCGCGGTCTGGTCAATATTGCTTTGTCCGAAGATATAATGCTTTTTCCCGCAGTTATCGCACTCAAAATAGCTCATATTCTCGACAATTCCCAGCACAGGAATATTCATCAATTCCGCCATTCTCAGGGCTTTAGCTACGATCATGCTGACGAGTTCCTGCGGTGTCGTTACGATAATAATTCCTTTGAGCGGCAGAGATTGAAAGATTGTCAAGGGCACGTCGCCGGTTCCCGGAGGCATATCAACGAACATATAATCAGTTACTCCCCAGTTTACTTCTTCGTAGAATTGCTGAATAACTCCGGCCAATACAGGACCACGCCAGACTACAGGCTCATTCTCGTTCTGAAGGCATAAATTCATCGAGATAACTTTTGTCCCGTTCTTGCTGATTGCCGGCATAATCAAATGTCCATCGGATAAAACTCCCTCATGAAGCCCGAACATCTTCGGAATTGAAGGCCCCGTAATATCCGCGTCGAGTATCGAAGTCCTGAAACCCTTACGCCTGAGTTCGACAGCAAGAAGCGACGTTGTTAATGACTTGCCAACTCCTCCTTTACCGCTGACGATGCCGATTATATTTTTTACTGCGCTTTCAGTGTGAAATTTCGGAGCCGCCGAACGTTCCCCGCAGTTTGATGAACAGCTTTCACAGTTATGATTACATGCCATTAAAAATTTTACTCCCCTTAATGAATGATTAATTAAGATTTTACGCTTTATGTCAATGATTTATGAGTGATTTCATAGCCTTAATCGCAACTCGAATTCCCCTGTCAGTGTCGAAATCATCAGGCTCATTATATCCTGCGGCTTTTCTTTCCTGGTTCCAGACTACATTTAAGACGCTTCCGCATCGAACTCCAAGCGCGCTGGCAACGACAAAAAGCGTAGCTGATTCCATTTCGCTGGCGAGAACTCCTAACTTTTTCCAGGCTTCCCACTTGTTAATCAGCTCGTAAGATACCGGCATTCTTTGAGGGGTATGCTGACCGTAGAAAGAATCCTTGCATTGGACAATTCCCGTATGATAATTCTCGCCGAGTTCCTGAGCCGATTTAACAAGCGCGTTCACAATCTCGAAATCAGCAACCGCAGGAAACTCAATCGGTGCGTATTCCCTTCCCGTGCCGTCATAACGGATTGCTCCGGTCGGAATGATAACGTCAGAACTCTTCACCTTCATGTTAATTCCTCCACAAGTCCCGACACGAATAAAAGTATTTACGCCGATCGCGCTTAACTCCTCCATAGCAATAGCCGCAGAAGGCCCGCCAATTCCTGTTGACGTAACAAGAACTTTTTCACCTTCAAGAGTTCCGGCCCACGTCGTAAATTCACGCTTAGACGCGACAAAATAGGGATTATCGAAATATTTAGCGATTTTCTCACAGCGTCCGGGATCTCCGGGAAGAATACAGTAACGCCCGGCATCATTTTCATCAAGTGCTATATGAAATTGTTTCATGATATTAACCTCCAATTACAGCAATCATAATCATTCTCGTAATCATCGCCGCAATCCACGCCAAAACGCATTGCCAGACGACAACACCGAATGCCCATTTTCCTCCGAGTTCACGCTTAATCGAAGCAACAGCCGCAACACATGGAGTATAAAGCAAGCTGAAGACTAGCAATGAAGCCGCTGACACTGACGAGATTACGGAGCTTACGTTTTCGCCGAAAAGGACTTCAAGAGTTGAAACAACGCTTTCTTTGGCCAAAAATCCGCTGATTAACGACGTACAAATCCGCCAGTCCCCTAATCCTATTGGCCGCATTAACGGGACTAACAGGCCGGAAATTCCCGCTAAGATACTCTCATCAGGACTTGAAGCAAGCCCGAAGTGAAAATCGAAGCTCTGAAGGAACCAGATTACAACCGTCGCTAAAAATATAACCGTAAAGGCTCGTTGAATGAAATCTTTTGCTTTCTCCCACATTAACATTAGAACATTTTTTGCGGCAGGCATCCTGTAATTCGGAAGTTCCATAACGAACGGGACAGCTTCACCCTTGAATAACGTCTCCTTGTAAAGAAGCGCAACGAGAATTCCCGTGAAAATTCCCAGCAAATATAATCCCGTCATTATCAAGCCTCCGTGTTTCGGGAAAAATGCATTGACGAAGAACGCGTAAATCGGCAGTTTCGCGGTACAGCTCATAAACGGAGTTAATAATATCGTCATGCGTCTATCTCGTTCACTCGGAAGGGTTCGTGTTGACATTACGGCAGGAACGGTACATCCGAAGCCAATTAACATGGGAACAATGCTTCGTCCTGAGAGGCCAATTTTTCGCAGTAACTTATCCATGAAAAACGCAACTCTCGCCGTATATCCGCTGTCCTCCAAAATTGACAGGAAGAAGAAAAGTGTAATGATTATCGGCAGGAATGATAAAACGCTTCCAATTCCCGCAAAAATTCCGTCGATTATTAATCCGTGAAGAACGTCATTAACTCCTGCTGAGGTCATGAAAGCGTCAGCAGAGGCCGTGAAACTCTCAATTAATCCCTCTAAGACTTCCTGAAAATACGCGCCGATAAAGTTAAACGTCAAGAAGAAGATTGCAATCATTACCGCGATGAATACAGGAATTGCCGTAAATTTCCCCGCTAAAATTCTGTCGAGCTTCTGAGAGCGTAAATGTTCCTTGCTTTCTTTGGGCTTAACGACTGACTGAGCACAAACTTTTTCGATGAAATTAAATCTCATGTCGGCCATCGCAGCATTTCGGTCAAGTCCGCGTTCAGCTTCCATCTGCAAAATAATATGTTCAAGCATTTCAAGTTCATTCTGTTCAAGTTTGAGACGGCTCATTACAAGTTTATCATTCTCAATTACTTTACTTGCCGCAAATCTTAATGGAATTCCCGCGCGTTCGGCATGATCTTTTATCAAGTGAGAGATTGCGTGTAAGCATCTGTGAACTGCTCCGTCGTGGTCGTTTTCGTCGCAGAAGTCGTAACGTGTCGGCTTCTCCTGATATTTCGCGATATGGACGGCATGATGAACTAGCTCTTCAATTCCTTCATTCTTGAGCGCTGAAATCGGAATTACCGGGCAGGTTAATAATGCTTCCATAGTGTTAATGTCGATTGTTCCGCCGTTGCCGCTGAGTTCGTCCATCATGTTTAGAGCAATTACGATAGGAACTTGCATTTCTAGAAGCTGAATTGTGAGGTATAAATTTCGTTCGATATTCGTAGCGTCGACGATGTTAATTATGGCTTTGGGTTTTTCGTCGAGGATGAAATTACGCGAAACTATTTCTTCGCCGCTGTAAGGGGACATTGAGTAAATTCCCGGCAAATCCGTAATCAACGTATCAGGATGTCCCTTGATAACTCCGTCTTTTCTGTCAACCGTAACGCCCGGAAAATTCCCAATTCTCTGGTTTGAACCAGTAAGCTGATTGAATAGCGTAGTTTTTCCGGAGTTCTGGTTGCCGGCCAATGCAAAAGTTAATTGTGTTCCTTCCGGTAATGCTTCACTCTCGCCCTGAACGTGATATTTTCCTTCCTCGCCAAGTCCCGGATGCTCGACGTGTAAACTTTTTCGTGATGCTTCGTTCTCCTGCTTATCGTGAAAATCTTCACTTACCGGCTTAATCGTGATATTCTCGGCATCGTTCGCTCTTAAAGTCAGCTCGTAATCATGTATGCGAATTTCGAGGGGATCTCCCATTGGTGCAGAACGTATCATCTTAACTTTTGCTCCCGGAATAATCCCCATATCCAACAAATGCTGGCGAAGGCTTCCGGAACCTCCGACAACATCAATAATTGCGCTCTCGTTAATTTTTAACTCCTTAAGATTGATTTGACTGTTCAACTTTTAACGCGCTCCCGTTTATGTTTGATTGATAGTTATGATATTATAACCGTGCACGAAATTTATATTAACCAGGAGAAAGATTTTATGAGTAATTCAGCATTAACGAGAACTGTTCTAGATTGGGAGGTCTGGAGCAGGTAAGATAAGAAAACTCTCTCTAACCTCCATAAAGACGCAAATTTTTCAGGAGGTTGTAAAATTTTCCGTCAGCCTCCAAAAAATCACACACTTTCAGGAGGTTAATAGTAATTACACAGAAAGATTTTGCGCTCACCAGCCTATGAAAATTGGCATTGATACATGTGAAAGTTTTTCAGGACTTCGGAATTGGAAAGAAAGTTAAGGCTTAATGTATGAAAAATTTTTTCGCGAGCTTCCACTTAACGACAGCAAAATTTTTATGTGTAAGTCTTTCTGGCCTCCGAAATCTTACAGGAGGTTAATATTTGTGAAAGTTTTTACTCAGCTTCTGATGCAAGAAAAATTTTCACGCTCTCTAGCCTCCACGAAACAGGAGGTTATGAAATTGATACACGATACGTGCAATTCATGAGCCTCCGAAGATAAATCACAGGAGGTTAATAAATTTGAAGCACAACAAAAAGTTATTCAGCGACGGTTTTACGTGTAAGTCATGCGGTTATCCTGTTAATCCTCCGCTTTACGGCGAACATCACAGAAATCATTGCAATCATTGCCTCGCGAGCCTTCACTTGGACAACGAGCCTGGCGACCGAGAAGCGAACTGCGGCGGAATAATGGATCCGATCGGCGTATGGGTCAAGAAAAACGGGGAATGGGCGATAATTCACCGATGCAGAAGGTGCGGACATCTCAGCTCAAATCATGCGGCTCCAGATGATAATCCGTTGAAGCTAATATCAATCGCGTTGCATCCTTTAGCGTGTCCTCCGTTTCCGATTGAACATATTCAAGAAATGTTGAAGTCAATGCAATAAATTTAGGGCTTTCCTGTTGCGGCGGGAGAGCCTTTTTTCTCGTGAAAATTTCCCGTTGACAATTAAGAGTTTTATGTTTATTATTATCACAATTTCTATTGGATACAAAATTTCACATTATAAATTTATTTTTTGAGGGGTGTGATTGTTCACATGAGTCCGGCAGTTATTACTTTATGTTTCCTCGCGTTCGCTATCATCATGTTTGTTACGGAAAAAATTCCTCTGGGCTTAACGTCAATGATCGTCTGCATTGGCCTTGTCGTTACGGGAGTTCTTGACATTAAGACGGCATTCTCAGGATTTATTGACGGCAATGTAATTCTCTTCGTAGCAATGTTCATAGTCGGAGGAGCTTTGTTCGAGACGGGAATGGCGAATGAAATCGGCGGAATTGTTACGAAGTTCGCAAGTTCCGAAAGAATGTTGATAGTCGCGATTATGACGATCGTAGGATTAATGAGCGGAGTTCTCTCGAATACGGGGACAGCCGCTGTGTTAATACCCGTTGTGATAGGAATAGCCGCAAAGTCGGGGTTTAAGCGTTCCAGGCTTCTCATGCCCTTAGTCTTTGCGGCCGCAATGGGAGGCAACCTTTCATTAATCGGTGCTCCTGGCAATATGATAGCACAAAGTACGCTTGCACCCTTAGGCTTGAGCTTCGGTTTCTTTGAGTATGCTATCGTAGGACTTCCGATTTTGTTTGTGGGAATAATTTTTTACGCAACACTCGGCTTCTATCTCCTTCCTAATCATGACCCGAAAGGCGACGGCGTATTCGATGTACAGAAAGATTTTAGCCAGGTTCCGCAGTGGAAGAAAACTTTATCGCTCGTAATTCTCGTTGCTACGTTACTCGCTATGATTTTCGAGAAACAGATCGGCATCAAGTTAAGCATCTCAGGCTGTATCGGAGCAATCCTCTTAATACTCTTCAACGTTATATCCGAAGATGACGCACTGAAATCAATTGACCTCAAGACAATATTCTTATTCGGCGGAACTCTCTCACTCGCAGCGGCTCTTGACAAAACCGGAGCAGGAAGAATGATAGCCGAAAAAGTTATCGGAGCACTCGGCGAAAATCCTTCACCTACAATGTTTACGTTCGTCGTGTTTATTCTCTGCTGTGTGATGACAAACTTCATGAGCAACACCGCTACGACAGCTTTAATGGCCCCGATTTGTCTCTCAATCGCTCAGGGAATGAACGCTGACCCTCGCGCGGTCTTGATGGCTTGCGTAATCGGAGGCTCATGCGCTTATGCTACACCTATCGGAATGCCCGCTAATACAATGGTCGTTGGTGCAGGAGATTATACGTTCATGGACTATGTTAAATCCGGCTTGCCGTTAATCGTAATCGCTACAATCATAAGCATGTTCATTCTTCCTGTAGCGTTCCCGTTCTTCCCAGCAGGTTAATGTTAATGTGAGTAGCATAGTTTGAAGCGGAAAAACTTGACTATGCAGGAGAAAAATAGGCTTCAATATCACTGAAACTATGAAGTCTGGAGAGAAATTATGATTAACGGTGAATAAAATTACGGCAACGCTCACAAAGTAAGACGTTCACGCGAAAATTATAATTCCTCAGGACTTAATCAGGCAAAAAATCAATGCCAGCTTCTTATCTTTCTTCAAAGCGGCATAAAATATAAATCAAGGGGGTAAAAGTTTTATGAATCAGGTCGAAAGAATGACAGACATGATCGCGAAGTTCGTAGGGCACACAGCAAAGAAACTTCCTGATGATGTCATCGCTAAGCTCTCGGAATTGCGCGAGAAAGAGGACAGCCCGATGGCCAAAGTAATTTATGATACGATGTTCAGAAATCAGGAACTCGCAGTAAAATTAAACCGGCCTTCATGTCAGGATACCGGAGTTCTGCAATTCTGGGTTAAGTGCGGAACAAAATTCCCGTTAATCGATGACCTCGAAGCGTTATTGAAAGAGGCCGTAATCAAAGCAACGTTTGAAACTCCGTTACGTCATAATTCGGTTGAGACGTTCGACGAGTATAATACGGGTAAAAACGTCGGCAAGGGAACTCCAACAGTTTGGTGGGACATCGTGCCTCATTCGGATAAATGCGAGATTTACACGTACATGGCTGGCGGCGGATGCACTCTTCCAGGTCATGCGATGGTATTAATGCCCGGCGAAGGCTACGAGGGAGTTACTAAATTCGTTCTCGACAGAATGACAACTTACGGACTTAACGCCTGCCCTCCGCTTCTGGTTGGTGTCGGAGTTGCTACGTCGGTTGAGACTGCGGCGTTGCTCTCAAAGAAGGCTTTAATGCGTCCAATCGGTTCGCATAATCCCAATGAGAGAGCGGCCAAAATGGAAAAACTTCTTGAGGACGGAATTAACGCGATCGGCATCGGGCCTCAGGGAATGGGCGGAAAATATGCCGTTATGGGCGTGAACATTGAGAACACTGCGCGTCATCCTTCAGCAATCGGAGTAGCTGTGAACGTCGGATGCTGGAGCCATCGCAGAGGACATATAATCTTCGACAAAGATTTGAATTACGAGATTTTATCACATTCGGGGGTGAAGTTATAATGTCGGTAGAAATCAGAGACGGCAAAAAAATTCTTGTAACGCCGATTAGCGCGGAAGACCTGAAGGATATTAAGATTGGCGACATCGTTTATCTCTCAGGAAGCCTCACGACATGCCGCGACGTAGCTCACAGGAGAGTTGTTGAGGAAGGCCGCGAAATTCCCGTTGATGTTCGGAACAACGCGATATTACATGCCGGCCCGATTATTCGTCCGATTGACCCGGATAACGGCAAATTCGAGATGGTCTCGGTCGGTCCGACAACTTCAATGCGAATGGAGAAGTTCGAGTATGAGTTCGTGAAGATTACCGGAGTCCGCGTAATTGTCGGCAAGGGCGGAATGAAGGAGAACACGGCCAATGCTTGCAAGGATTTCGGATGCATTCACTGCGTAATTCCTGCCGGTAATGCTGTTGTTGCGGCTGTCTGCGTTGAAGAGATTGTAAAGGCCGAGTGGCGCGACTTGGGAATGCCGGAGACACTTTGGAACTGCCGAGTTAAGGAGTTCGGACCGTTGATTGTTTCGATTGACGCTCAGGGACGCAATTACTTCGAGGAGAAAAAAGTCGAATACAACAAGAAGAAAGATGAGCAGATTGCGGAGATTTCAAAGCAGGTAGGCTTCATCAAGTAAATTAGGCATAAAAAAAGTCCCCTCGCTTCAAAACGGGGGGATTAATTTTTACTACTCGTTATTGTTCTCTTCGCTGTCGTTCTCTTCCATGTACTTAATCATAGCTTCAGCCGCTTTCTTCGCTCCTTCAACAGCGTGAACAACCGTCTTAGCTCCCGTAACGACATCTCCGGCCGCAAACACGCCCTTTTTCGTGGTCATGTAATTTTCATCGACGATTAACAAGCCGTTATCACCAGCCATTAAGCCGTCAGTTGTTCGGACAAGTTTAGCTCGCGGGATTTGGCTGATTGATATTATCGTTGAGTCCGCGTGAACTTGAATACGCTCGTCTTCATGCCCGATAATGTTATCGTTCTCGTCGTAAATCGTCCGGCAGAACACAGGGCCGTCCTCTGTAATCTCCTGAATTTGCATGCCCGTCTCAATTTCCGCGCCGTCAAGTTTCGCATAAGCTACCTCGCTTGAACTCGCCGCAATCTCTTTTCCCATAGCATAGAGCGTAACCTCATGCGTCCCGTTTCGTAAGGCTGTTCGTGCTACGTCCATTGCCGCATTTCCCACGCCGATAATCGCTACTTTGTTGCCTAAGTGATGAGCTTTCGGGTTAGCAAGATAATTCATAGCAAAGTGAACGTTGCCGAAACTTTCTCCCTTAATGCCCAAACTTCGCGGACGTTCTGCCCCTGTTCCGATGAAAATTGAGTTATAACCGTCGCGGAACAAATTATCAATCACTAAGACGCTTCCGATTGTTGCGTTGAGCCTGATTTGAATTCCCATCTCCTCGAGCCTTTTTTCGTAACGGTCAAGGATTGTCTTTGTCAGTCTGAACTCTGGAATGCCGTACTGCATAACTCCGCCGATTTTGCTCTTCCACTCGAAAATTGTAACGTGATAACCTTTTGACGCGAGGATTACAGCTACGGTTATTCCTGCCGGGCCCGCGCCGATTACAGCAACTTTTTTGTCAACGCGCTTTAATGGGACTGACGCGTGCATTCTGTCTAAATACATGTCGGATATATACGTCTCGATGCTGGAGAAGTGAACGGGGCTGTCTTTTCGGCCTCTGATGCAGTTTCCTGCGCATTGTTTAGCGTGGTTGCAGACTATCGAGCAGATTAACGATAACGGGTTATTCTCAAATAAAATTTCGCCGGCTTCCATGAGTTTATGTTCCTTGAAAAGTTGAATGACCTGCGGAATTGGCGTATGAACCGGACATCCCTGCTGACATAAAGGCTTCTTGCATTGTAAACAGCGTTCGGCTTCATTGAGAATGTGTAACGGCATAATTTTATCCCCCTTGAGTTTTTGTGATGATTATAACAAAAAACCGAAGCTCCATTACGAAGCTCCGGCCAATGAATAAATTTTTTGCGGCGTTTTGTCCTGCAATCTTCACAAAAATTACTAAGTCAGATACAAGATTTCCGGCAAAATTATTCTCAGTTTAGAATTTAGCGGCGTTCTGTCCTGCAATCCTTCCGAAGATTACGAAGTCGGCTACAGCGTTTCCGCCGAGTCTGTTTCCTCCGTGAACTCCTCCCGTGATTTCTCCCGCAGCGAAAAGTCCCGGAATTATTGAGCCGTCGCCCCTGAGAACGTGAGCATCCTTGTCAATCTTCAAGCCGCCCATCGTGTGATGAATGCCTGCCGTAACTTTGATTGCATAGAAAGGAGGCGAATCAAGAGGCTTTGCGAAGCTAGTGCGTCCAAAATCTTTATCGTTTCGTTCAACTACGTATTTGTTCCAGGCGTTCATAGTCTTTGTGAACTCGTCAGCAGGAACATCAATAACCCTTGCGAGTTCTTCGTAAGTATTGCCTTCAAGAGTATAGCCGCGTGAAATGTAGCCTTTAATTACGCTTGAAGCATCCGCCATTTTCTGGTCAACAACAAGCCATGAGAATGAGCCTGTTTGTGCAATCTCAGCCGCACTCACAACGTCGCGCGTGCTTGTCTCATCGATGAAACGTTTTCCCTCTTTATTCACGAGGATTGCTCCGTCGCCGCGTAAACCTTCCGTGATTAAAGCCGAAGTATCAGCCTGAACAGTCGGATGAATTTGAATTTGTTTCATGTCAACCACAGCAGCGCCGAGTTCCTGAGCCATAACGATACCTTCGCCGTCAATTCCCGGTGCGTTCGTAGTCATGAAGCCGTCAAGTTCAGGTTTGAGCAAAGCTACCATCTTCAAATTTGCTCCGAAGCCTCCAGCCGCGAGAATTACAGCCTTTGCATTAATCGTGAGCTTGTCGCCGTCAGAGTTTACCGCGAAAATTCCTGAGACGTTTTTATTTTCATCCGTCAAAATTTTCTGCGCTGTCGTCTGAATTAATATCGTGATATTCTTGCGTGCTGTGCATGCCGCTTCAAGTCTCGGTATCATGTAAGCTCCAACGGAGACAACTTTTTTATCCTCGTTTAACGGCCTGTGAATACGCTTAACCGAAGCTCCGCCGAATTGGCCTACTGAGGTTAAATCAATGTTAATTGTCTTGAGCCATTCAATAGCTCCTGCCGCGTTCTCAGCAAAAGTTTTCACGAGTTCAGCGTTGTTAATTCCGTGCCCGCCGATAAGTGAATCCAACTGCATGAGTTCAACCGAATCAAAATAGCCTTTGGGGTCTGTTTTGTACGCTTCCCATTGAGATTTTACGGTCTCGGCCAATTTTGAGATTATTTCGTTGTCCGCGAAATTTTCAGCGGCTTTCAGCGTTTTCTCAACTCCGGCGTTTTCAGTGAACTCGTTCTTGTCCTGCTCCGGAGTATGTGTAGCGTTCATTCCTCCGGTTGCACGTGCTGAGTTTCCCCCGACAATCGCCTGTTTTTCAACGAGAACGACATTTTTCCCAGCATCCGCCGCAACAATAGCCGCGACCATTCCGGCACCGCCCGCGCCGACTATAACAATGTCAGTATCAATCGTTTTCTCTTCAGCTGCTTTCACAACTTGAGCCTTCTTGAAATCTTCGGGGTTAAGTCCTGCGGCTTTCAACGCGGCTTCTACTCCCTGCAATACTCCGTTTGAGCTGTAAGTTGCACCGGTTATCGCGTCAAGCTGAATGTTATTAGTCTCGACCATTTGTGCCGGAAGTTTCTCAAGCGCAACCGAACCAATCCCGACAGTCTCTTTCGGACCTTGAGCGTCAACAGCAATAATCTTGTTGTCCCGAACTGAAACCGTTACTGTGATTGCGTCCTTCCCTCCGAAGCCGTCAGCTGTTGCTGAACCCGTAACAGGCGCGCTCTCTTTTGGAGTGAACGATACGATAAGGGCGATTGCGATGATGGAGACGAGAATAAATATACGTTTCTTCATAGCAAAATATTCCTCCTCAAAATTTTTATATGGAATTAATAAGTATATAACATAATCAGCGTTATAATCACAAGAAAAATTTTTCATCGTCATCAAAATATAACGTGTTATATTTTCTCGACAAATTTTAAGGGAGGTCATTTAACTTGTTCAAGAAATTTTTGTACACAATATTTTTACTCCTATTAATTCCGGCATTATCTTTCAGCGCAGAAACTCAGGAGCTGGCTACGGATTACGTTACACGCATACAAAACGAGATAAGCTCGGATATCGGAAAACTCAGGACATCAATAGAAAATGAATTAGCTGATATGAAACTCACAAGTTCCGATGTGAGACAACGAATTAATGAGCTTACTGAACTTACGGCAAAAAGTTCTGATGACATGTCAGCTTGGGGATATACTCCTGAGCAAAGGGAAATTCATACGCGAGTTTTATCGGAGTTGAGCGTTGCTTATGCGGCGTACAGTGCTTTAGTCAACGCTTCGGGAACAACTCAAGCTACAGTTTCACTTGATATTTCATCGCTCGGCAATGTCGCTTCACCTGATATTAATACTAGCGATGCATTACGTCAGGAAATTTCTAAAGTTTCACGAGGGCTTGACGTTCAAGTTTTCTATTTGCAATCCCGAATTAGCAAGTTACGTTTAGATTTAGCGGAGGCGGCCAATCTCCAGAAAAAGTTGAAAGAGGCTCAGGAGGGCGGCGAGGCTTTAGAACTTCCGAGAACAAACGTGCTTGAGCTTGAGAGTGCGAGAATGAACGTTGCTCTTTCACGTCTTCAAGTCCGGGCACAAAAACGAGCTTTTGACGCGAATGTTACGGCTATTCAGAGATTACGGCGAAGACTTACTGACATGCAGGAAAAATTAACATTCCCGCAAGAAGTTCTTGATGCAAATCTTGATAAAATCCAGACGAGATTAAACGAACTCACCGAAGAGATGAATAATACCCGTAAATCTCTTGACTCTGCGAATGCCTCATTGATGAGATCCCGAACAACTTTAGGCTCAGCCGATGTAAATATTCTCACGGCGGCATCAGCTACTTTCATGGCACGAAGTGCGAGAGTAAATTACTGGGAGCATATGGTTTCGTTGATCGATGATGAGATTGCTTTAAACCGGGAAGCTCAAGAAATTTGGCGTAATAGGTATAAACTCTTCCATGATCAGGCTTCGGGTGAGGAAATCTGGAAATTACGCGACGACTCACAAACTCGCATTCAGGAATTGCAAAGACAGCTTGAAGGCGTTCGAACGATGGAAAGCGAAATTCTGAAGCAGATTGAGACGACACAAGCCAAAGCCAACACAGAAGGAATTTCATCAACAATTCAGCAGAGCATAACTCAGGCCGCCGACAATCAGCGCAAAACAATATCGGACATCTTTAATCGCTACGAATCACTAATTCCCAACGCGATATTTTTAGAGCAGAGATTGAACAATGAAGCTAATGATAATCTCGGAGCTTTGAGATTGGCCGAAAAAGTAAGCTCATTCAGCAAAGAGACGGTTGTAGCTTTTTTGAATACGGAACTTTGGCAAGGTGAAGGATATTCCGTTACGGTTTGGAAGTTGACGGTTGCAATTCTCGTTTTCCTGTCAAGTTTCTTCTTGAGTTCTTGGGGCAGCCATTGGATTAAACGCCGAATGATTAACAGGTTCAAAGCGAGTGTTACGGCGGCGAATGCTGTTCAACGAATAACGTTCTATATCTTATGGGTAGCGTTCGCTTTAATCGCGTTAAACATCGTGAAAATTCCGTTGACTGCGTTTGCTTTCATGGGCGGTGCGATTGCGGTCGGTCTCGGCTTCGGAATGCAGAACATCTTCAATAACTTAATCAGCGGCTTCATCGTAATTTTCTCGCGTCCGTTCAAAGTTAATGACATTGTCGACGTTGCGGGAGTTCAAGGAGTTGTTGAGGACATCGGCTCACGTTCAACGACAATAAAAACTTGGGACGGCTTCGACGTAGTTTTGCCGAATAGATATTTTCTTGAGAACAGCGTAACAAACTGGACAAAGTCAGACTTACGAAAGCGCGAAGTTCTGAAAGTCAGCGTATCATATGACTCCGACAGCCGCGAAGTTGAAAAAATTTTGCTTGATATTGTCAGTGAACATTCCGGAGTCTTGAAAAATCCTGCTCCTTCCGTAATCTTCAAGAATTTTGGCGATGACGGCTTAGAGTTCGAGATTTATTACTGGATCGAACTTAGAAAGACTGCGGGAATAAAAGTTTCAAGCGACATGAGACACCATATTGCGGCAGTGTTTAAGCGTGAAGGGATTGACATTCCTTATCCTCAAAGGGTTATTCATATCGTTAATCAAGACGAGGCGAATAATGAGGCTAATGCGTGAAGAGACTTGATAAACACATGAAGTTTACTATTATGATGTCAATTGTGAGAAATTTTCATAGAGACTTAATCATGACGAAAACACTTAATTATCATGATAAAATATTCGCACTTATTAAAAATTTAACGGGAGGGTTTTACTCATGAAGAAAGTTATTTCACTCGCTTTAGTTCTTGCCATGACGTTAACATGCTGTGCATTTGCTGACGATAAGGGCGGAATGCCTGGCGGGACAAAATTAATCTTCACAACCGGCGGAGCTCAGGGAACGTATTACGGTTTCGGCGGAGTACTTGCGGGAAAAGTCGGCGAGAAAACTTCAACGACAGTAACGGCGATTACATCTGGCGGCTCAAAAGCTAACATTGAAGCGATGGACGACGGCGACGCTCAGATTGGATTTGTTCAGTCCGACGTTGGGGCTTACGCTTACAGGGGAACTCGTTTATTCGACGACAAGATTGATAATTTCTCGACGGTCGCAAATCTTTACATGGAACAAGTCCAGATTGTAACGCTTAATCCGGAAATTAAGACAGTCGAGGACCTCAAAGGTAAAAACGTCTCAGTTGGTGCGGCGGGTTCAGGCGTGTATTTTAATGCTGTTGACGTTCTGAACGTTTACGGGCTTGACATCGACAAGGACATTAAGCCGACTTATCAGTCATTCGGCGACAGCGTAGAAGCTCTTCAAGATGGAAAAATTGATGCGGCATTCATCGTTGCAGGTGCCCCCACAACGGCCGTAACTTCACTTGCGGCAACACGAAAAGTTTATCTTGTCGGCTTCGATGATGAACACGTCTTATTGCTCAGCGCGTTATCCCCGTATTACAGCGTCAATGTAATCAAAGAGAGCGTTTACGGAACTGAAGAGGACGTTACGACGGTTGCAGTCGGTGCGGTTGTAATCGCTCGTGATGATGTTGCAGAAGCTGACGTGTATAACTTCCTTTATGGAATTTTCGAGAACGTCGAAGAGATTACGGCGGCTCATGCTAAGGGCGGCGAACTTGATTTGAAGTTTGCGGCTTCGTACTCGGCTGTTCCTTATCATAAAGGGGCTGTGAAATATTTTGCTGAGAAGGGAATTAAGGTTCTTGGTAAATAATTTTTACTGTGATATTCATGGGCTGATAGTTTTTACGGCGGCTGATGAAATATTTTACCGAGAACTTTGCAGGAGGAATATTTTTTGCCGGGAAAATTATATGTCCTTAACACTGTAAAATCATGCATTGATAATTTTTCAGGGCGGCTGTAGTGTTAAAAACTATGGCCGCTTTTTTGTCAGGAGGAATGTTAATGAGTGAAGAAAAATTGACGCATCAAGATATTGAGAACATTGAAGCAGACGTTGAAGCCGTAATGAAGAAATATGACCGTGAGTCGAACGTGCGAATTTGGGAAGGAACACCCGCTTTAATAGTTCGTTGGGTGTCGGCCTTATTCTCAGTGTATTGCATTTATGTAACACTTTTCAGTACGGCGATGCCTGAAATAAGATTAAATATTTTTCTGGGATTGATATTAATCATAGGCTATCTGCATTATCCAATCAGGAAAGCTCACGGGGAAATTAAGCCTGGATTGAGTGATTCGCTTTCAATTCCTTTGACGCTTGACACGACACCGCGAGTAAATTCAATTCCATTTTACGACGTTATAATAATGCTGGCCGGAGCAATCCCATTCTTCTATTTTGCGGCCAACGCTGAGAGCATAATCAAACTTGCACTGAGAGTAACAAGCCCGCGAAATCCGAACTATCACATTATGATTGCTATGGCTGTCCTCGCGATACTTTCAACGATGGAACTTTGCCGAAGGTGTGTAGGAATTCCGATTTTGTGTGTGGTCGGTGCGCTGATGGTCTATGCGTTTTCAACTGTGAGATTTGGAAAAGTTATTTACGATTTGTATTACTCGACCGGCGACGGACTTAGGAGCACGCCGATTGAAGTATGCGCGAAATATATTGTCGTGTTCATAATCTTTGGAGCGTTTCTCGAACGAACGGGAATATCGACATTTTTCATCAACTTAGCGAACGCCATAGCCGGAGCATCAGCAGGAGGCCCCGCGAAAGTTGCCGTAATTTCATCAGCTTTGTGCGGGATGGTTTCAGGTTCAAGCGTTGGGAATACCGTAACGACTGGGAGCGTAACAATTCCGATGATGAAGCGAACGGGTTACAAGCCTGAATTTGCCGGAGCTGTCGAGGCCGCCGCATCAACAGGAGGACAGATTATGCCGCCGATAATGGGAGCTGCTGCGTTCTTGATGGCCGAATACATGGGAATTCCTTATTCTCAGGTTGCGTTGAAAGCGATTTTGCCGGCAGTGTTATATTTCACGGGAATTTACATTGCCGTTCATCTTGAGGCTAAGAAGTTGGGCTTGAAGGGAATTCCCAAAGAGGAGCTCCCGCGAATAATCTCACTTCTGCCGAAAATTTATTTATTGCTTCCGTTAATAATTCTTGTTGTAATGGTCTCGTTGAACATTTACACTATGCAATTCTCGGCGGCAATAGCAATAGGCTTCGCAATCTTCGTAGGACTATTCAACTCCGACGAGCGAATTACACCCAAGAAGATTATTGATGCTCTCGAGGCTGGCGGACGAGGGACAATAACCGTAGCTGTTGCGTGCGCTATGGCCGGGCTTGTAGCTGGATGCATAACTTCAACGGGGCTTGCGAGCGAGTTAATCACGATGGTTGTAAACGTTTCCGGAGGTCATGCGTTTATCGCATTAATTCTCACAATGATTTGCTGTATAATTCTTGGAATGGGAGTTCCGACGACCGCGAACTATTGCATAATGGCGGCAACCTGCGCACCAATCTTGATGGCTCCGGCAATCGGGATTGAAAAATTATGCGCTCACTTCTTCGTGTTTTACTTCGGAATTGTCGCGGATATTACGCCTCCGGTTGCATTGGCCGCGTATGCTGGGAGTGCAATTGCTAAGGCTCCTCCGATGAAGACGGCTTTTAACGCTACGAAACTTGCGATAGGAGCTTTCATTGTTCCGTATATTTTCGCGTTTACTCCGGCAATGTTATTTGAGAACGTCCAGCCGATAATTGAGATTGCTAATGCCGGGCCAATTCTTACACAAATTTTAATCGCCTGTCAGATAATCTTAATATGCGCTACAGCTTTACTGGGAATTTTCGGGGTTGCGGCGGCGTTGAACGGTTATCTTTACAGTCCAATGAATATAACTCTGCGAGTGATAATCTGCGCTGGAGGCTTGAGCATGTTAGTTCCCGGTCTTGTGAGCGACTTGATAGGGTTAATGCTCGTCGGCTTTGTCTTTACGGTGCAATACATGAAGAGGCGCGAGGCTTGATTAATGCTTGCTGATTGCGTCTTGACTGTGCAATTCATGAAGAGGCGCGAGACTTGACTAATGCTTGCTGATTGCGTCTTCACTGTGCAATACATGAAGAAGCGTATACACTTCCTCAAAAATTTTACATGAAATTGTTAATTTGCGCTTGCATTATGTAAAATATATGTTAAAATACAGTCAGGCTTCACGAAGGACGAGTTTGCGATGGCAGTTGCTAAGGTTGCAGACGCTCTGAACACATTCGGCGAACTTAACAACGGAGACCTCGCGAAGGTTGCAGGCGGCACAGGTGTCGATACAGTTATTGAGACTATTACGAAGACAGTCCAGTCGCTTGTTACGACGATCCAGACTGCTACACAGATGATCTAAGCTCAAGGCATAATAGATCTCGTAAGCGCAAAATCTATTTCGTAAGCAGTTAAACTTTATGATTGCTGGGGAAGCTGGCGTGTTTTTTCGGTAACGGTTCCTCAGCAATTTTTATTCACCAAAATTATTAAGGAAATTCACAATGTCAGATAACTACTCAAAACATAAAGATAACTCACCAGAAGCTACAATTTTCAAAATTCAAAGCATTATGCACAACACAGGACTTTTTCCGGTTCTCCAATGGATGAATAACGACTTTGAAGGAGCCGTAAGCAACCGCGTAACTTTATATCCTACAAATGTCGGGACTAACGGGAAAGGAACGGACAAACGATATGCCGCCGCCAGTGCTTTTGCCGAACTCGCTGAAAGAATGCAGAATAATCTTCTGTGGATATTCCCTGAGTACACGTGTCGGGACGAGATAAGCAAAACAGGATTTAATTTCTTCCCGGATGAAAAGCTCATGACTGTTGATGAGATATTAGATCAGGACAGCGAATTTTTTAATATTATCTTCAAGCAGTTCGGAATAACTGAAAGATTAAAGCAAAAAGCACTCATCCTGAAAATTCATAAAAGCCTGAGCGGCGTTGATGATGATAAAATCCCGGCAGTTCCTTTTGCAGATCCCTTAAGCGGACAAATTAAATGGCTCCCCTTCAGATTTATAACTATTGTATACGCCTCAAACGGAATGGCAGCAGGAAATACGCTCGAAGAAGCTATGGTTCAAGGTCTGTCGGAAATATTTGAACGCTGGGTTAACTCTATGGTCTTAAGCGGTAAAGTTGTTCCGCCTGAAGTGCCGAGAGATTATCTTAAGCAATTTTCGATTTATAAACTGATACAAGACTTCGAGAGAAGCGGACGCTATAAAGTCTCAGTGCGCGACTGCTCATTAGGGCGCGGAATTCCTGTTGCCGCTTCGTTGATAATGGATCAGGAGACAGGATATTTGTGCGTAAAATTGGGAAGTCATCCATCGTTTGCAATTGCTGTAGAGAGAACTCTCACTGAATCCGTACAGAGCGCAGTAAAAATTGAATACTTCACTAAGTTCTGCAAAATCGGCTCAAAAGCTCAGACCAATTCTTTCCATAATGAGACAAACACACTGAAAGACGGGCGGGGAATATATCCCTATGACTTGATAACAAGAAAGCCTGATTGGGAGTTCGTCCCTTGGGGATTTTCGGATAAGTCCAGCAACAAAGAGCTTCTACAAAATATGCTGGGATTATTGCGTCGTGAAGGATTTTCTATATTAGTGCGTGATGTTTCATTCTTGGGTTTCCCTGCATGCTATATTCTGGTTCCGGGAATGAGTGAAGTTAACCATGACGAATTTCATGATGAAGCTGAACAAGGAATGAATGCCGATATTCGTCTGCGTTCAATGATTACTCTTCTGGATTTGATGCCTGAGTGTGATAAATTCCCGTATCTTTCAGAACAAGACGCGAGAAAGCTCCTGAGATATATTCGCTTCTGTGAGGAGTCTGAAATTGGCAATGAGATCGCATTTTTCTTAGCACGCCCATTCAGAGGAAAGAGAATGAAGTCAAACAATATCGGGGCTTTTCTCGCGTTGAAGCTCGGTGATTATGATACGTCAGAACATTTTTTCACGAAGATGCTTAGAGCTGAGGCAGATGCAAGAGAGATATGCTATCTCAGGGCTATGATTGCGTATGTCAGAGGTCTTAAGAATGGACTTTCAAGCGAAGAGGCCCACAAACTTTTAATAACGCTTTATGACGGCGAGACAGTCAGCCGGATAATCAACGAGACTAAGGATTTATCAAGGATTATGGAGCTGAATTTCCCTCACATGAACTGCTTTGACTGCGACAATTGCGAATTGGCCGGTAAAGAATGCATTCACAAATTCGAGCGGGAAATGTACGGAAAAATCATTAGGGCCATGAACAAAGATAACGTATCGCAGGAAAGTATGTTAGCTATGCTGCGTGAGCTTATGCCGGAGAGATAAATTATGCTTCAATGGTCTGTATATTTTCAGAACCCGGAATTTCTTGAGCGTTCCCGTTTAGAGCTTGTTGTCCCGGATTATGCCCCGTTGATTTACAAATGGTGTGGAGTTAAAGACGACAGCAAAATTCTTGATGTTGCTTGCGGAAGCGGTTTCTTCAGCAGATTTCTTAAGCATGCAGGGCCAAATGTCAGCGTAACAGGTTTTGACCTCGACGAAAATTTTATCTCAAGCGCTAAAGTTTTTGCCGAACGTGAAAATCTCGATATAGACTTCGTAATGGGAGATGCTCGAAGTCTCCCTTTTGATGATGCCTCGTTTGATGTTGTCGCAAGTCATACGTTCTTTACGAGTGCGCCTGAGCCCGAAAAAGTTTTAGCTGAGATGAAACGGGTTTTACGTCCTGGAGGCCGAGTTGCTTCGATTACGGGTATGTCGGTGAATTGGCCGGAAACGATGCGTTATGGGAATTACCCGCCTGGATGTTTTGTGGCTTGGGCTAAAGATTTTTTCGTGCTGAGTGCAAAACTTGAAGCAGCTTACGATAAAATCAACCCTCGCTCAGAATATGTCTCAGAATTAAAGCCCTCCGCTATTCCGAATTTCTTTGCGACACACGGCCTGAAAAACGTATGTGCTTATCCACTCGGTAAAGTATTCTCGTTCTCGAACGCTGCAACTCCCATTGAGATTAAAAAACGCTGGCTTGAACTTTACGAGACTTCAGAGCTGAAGAAATTAGAGACATTCATGAAGCTTCAAGAGATGAAAGAGTTTTTTACTGAGGAAGACGCTGAACGTTTCAGGGAACTTTTGAGGATGAAATGTGAATATTACCGGGCCAATCCCAACGAAAACGAAATCTGGGAAATGAACGGCTATACGAATATTTTAGTTACAGGAGATATTTAACATGCCGTCAAGACAAGAACAGGTGGTTAACTTCTGGAAAAATTTTCTTGATGAGTCAGGATGTTTCGATAATATTATGTCCGAAGCTGAAGATTTAGTTCGCGGGATTTTCGCCAATGTCCCGTCTTCTTTGCCCCAGTTCACCGACGAAGCTAAAAGCTGTATGGTCAAGAATTATATGGCAAGAATGAAGCTGTTATACTCAAATATAATTATTGCTGAGATCCGGGAAATCCTGAAAGAAAATAACGCGGATGAAGCTGTAATCTTCCCGGAAGAAAACAAAGAGAGCTTGAACAAGGCATTAAACCGCGCGAGGGAAATTACGGGCGGCTTTTCAAGTCAATATTTCCGTGATAAATATTCTCCCGTGTTAGGCGAATATGATGGGAACGTCAGGAAGAATTTTACGGACAGCATGAATGAATTTCTCCTGAGATTATCGCTTTCAACCCGCGAAATTTCTGAACAGCTCCTAGACGGCAGGGAGATTACGAAAATATTATATCTTTCTGGAAATTCTGCGGACACTCACAGGCATGGCCGAATAGTTATGAAAGTTGGGACTGACGCGGGGAATTTCTTTTACAAGCCTCATGACTGCGGATTAGATTCGTTTTATTACGAGCTTATCTCAAAATATTTCTCGGAGTTCACTTGTGCCGCAAAAGTTGTTGAGGGTCAAGGTTACGCCTTTGTGTCTGAACTTGTCTATGAAGAAGTCAATAATATTCAAGAAATCGGGAAATATTATTATAACTTCGGGGCACTTACGGCTGTTTTTCATGGGCTTGGAAGTGCGGACATGCACGAGGAAAATATTATTGCCTGCGGAGTTAAGCCGTCTGCTGCGGACATCGAGACGATAATCAAAGCTAGAGAAACTTCAAGCAGAATCGAACGAAAATTTATTTATCAGGACTTCTCTCACTGGGTAAAACAGACCTGTGTATTTCCTTTGCGTGTGCATAACGGGCCTATGATCAGCGCGTTACATTGTATCAGCGAAAAAAATCATAACACTCCTGTATATGACGGCAGAAATTTTAATATCGAAGGACACGAAGAAGAATTTATTGCCGGCTTCAAAGAGGGATATTCACGAGTTCTTAAGTTCAGGGACGATATAAAGCTCATGTTTGAAAGTCATGAAAATATCTGCGTCCGCTTCATCATGAGGAACACGGATTATTATTCATACATGCAGGGCTATTTGTACGCGTCCGAAGCTATGACCTCAAGGGAAGCCCAAGCCGAAGTCCTGAAAAAGTTGTATATTCCGTATGATTTTTACAATAATCAAAAGGGTCGTGAAAGTTTCGTAGCTTATGAACAGTCTGCTTTAATTCAGGGCGATATTCCGTATTACTGCATTTACTCGTCCGGGCATGATGTTTGCGGCGAAAACACAAGCGATGTCCTGTATAAAGATTACTTCACTCAAAGCCCGAAAGAAGCCATGTATAAAAATCTTGATATTCTCTCGGAAAAAGAACTCAGATTTGAAGAGGACGTTATCAGGGATATTTTCAGGCAAGTTCCAAGTGATTACGAAGAGTACGAAAAGCAGATAATTACAATTCCTTCACGTAAAATAAAAATTCAGGAATGCCGGGATATTGCCATGAAAATTTTTGACGACATAATAAACGCTCAAATTCACATGACTAACGGCTTTGTAATGTGGCTGTCGAGCGCGTCATCTTTGGGGTCAACTAAGCCGTCCGAAACTTTTATTACAAATCAAGCCGGAATAGCACGATATTGCGCAAAACTTTCAAGATTTTATGAGCCGGCTTCGAAAATTGTGATTGAATGCTTAAGACATATTACGGCCCAATTCGATATATTCGAACGCGAAGAAAAACTCAAAATATCAACAGGATTATTTTCCGGTCTAGGCGGAGTGTTCTCGGCTCTTGGCGAAATTGCTCATGAAAACTTTGACGGAGTTGACGCGATAATCAACAGGCTCTTGAAGCTGACGAGTGAGAAGCTCAATTATAACGATGAGGATTTAGGCGTTTGCTATGGTCTGTCTGGCTTAATTCTGGCTTTACATGAAGTCAAGAAAAAGGGACATTCTCAGGATTTAATAAACGAAATCATGAGCAAATTGGCCGGTCATATCAGCGAAAAAACTTTGCCTGAGAAATTAACGGGGGAAGACGGCCTTGACGGAATAGCTGCGGCGTTGGCTGTATTATATTCATACACGGGTAACGAGAAATTTTCTGAGCAGTCAATAAATATCTTCAGGAAACTTAGAGATGATTACTCCGAAGACTTGAAGGGATGGCCGGATAATAACGCAAAATTTAGATGGCTTGCAAAAAAATCCGCATGGTCTGCCGGAGTTCTTCACAGCGCTCTCACAGCCTCAGAAATTCTCAGGGGCTCAGAAATAGTTCATGAAGTTTTGAGCTTGGCTGTTGACAGTATGCTTAAAGGAGAGAATTTATTCACGAGGGATTCAATCTTCAACGGCAACGCTTTATCGGTCACGGCTCTGCTCAGGACTTACAGACAGCTTAAAGATAATTCGTGTCTTGAGAAGGCCGGGCAAATTCTCTCAGGAATGCTTGAGAAATATAATCAGCACGGGACATTCAACGTAACTCCTGACGGAATAAACAGCTTCTTTGACTCGTCATTTTATTTCGGAACTCCGGGAATTGGATATGCTATTCTTGAATATATTTCGGAGGTCGGGAATGAGTGTAGATAAAGTTACGGCGATTTTCTCAGATCATCGTGAATTATTCTCACAGACGGCTTTAGATGATGTATGTTCGAGTTATCTTGAACGCCTGAATATTATTGAAATCGACGACACAAAATATCCCCTGCTTGAAGATTACAGAAAACGCCTCGAGATTAATTTTGTTGACGCAATCACAAAATTTCTTGAACGTTTCTTAGCATCTCGTGAGCGAATATCCAGAGATTTATTAGACGGCAAGGAAATTACGAAAGTTGAGCGCCTTATAGTCAAGAGTAAACCAATAAGACACGGGCAAACTGTGATGAAACTTGAGACCAACGCCGGAAATTTTTACTACAAGCCTCATAACTGCGACGTTGATTTACTTTACGGTGAAATTGTTGCAAGATATTTTTCTGACTGCACGTTAACCCCGAAACTTACGGCTGAAAGTGAATATGCCTTCATGTCAGAAATTATCCCTCACGCTCTCTCATCAGATAAAGAGGCTGAAGATTATTTTTACAATTTCGGAGTTCTTACGGCTCTTTGTCTTGGGCTTGGGATTGGCGACGTTACGTGTGCAAATATTATGCCGTGCGGAAAATTCCCGGTTATCGTGGACACTGAAGTATTTTTACGAGGTGAGACACCTGCAAGAGATTTTGACGAAAGAACTTTGACGCTGAACAACGATTATTATTATTCCGTCGTAAGGACTTCAATAATGCCGGTTCATTATTACCTGAGATCTGTATCAAGTCCATTGTATATTACTCTTCACGGCACAGAGCATCTTCCGTATTGTCGCGACGAGAATTTTTTCACTGTTGAGGGCAAAGATAGCTTTTCTGAAGGTTGTATAAAACATCGAGACGAGGTTATTGCTCAAACTGTTGATGAAAGTTATAGAAGGATGCTTGAACATAAAGAAGGCGTTATTTTTTTCACTATTGAAGGCAGAGAAGAATATTTTCTCAACGGCTTTTCTGAAGGATATAAACGAATGCTTGAACATCGCGAGGACATCATGAGGATTTGCGGGCTTCATGAAGATTTACCCGTCAGGCATATCATGAACTCCTCCGTGTATTATTTTGTGATTATGCAAGCACTGTTACAGCCTTCATCAATGCTCTCAAATTATGCTAAAATGCAAGTCTTGAACAAACTTTATCTCGGCATAGATCCCAATGAAAGAGAAGCTGACGCTGAAAATATCGTGAACTATGAAAGCAAATGTCTCACGGAGTTGGATATTCCTTATTTTTGCGTGAAACTCGGTGAAAAATCTCTTTACGGCTCCGACACTTCCGAAATTGTTAATGCTGATTATTTCTCACAAAGTCCCCTTGATGTCCTGAAAATGCGGCTGAATAGATTATCCGAAAAAGAATATCGCTTTGAAAGGGACTGCATAAAGAGTATATTTTCTCAGCTCACGTTTGATGCTGAAACTCCGGGCAGCTTCAAGATTTTGGGGAATATAATTAGTCAGCAAAATATTCTGGATGCAATAAAAAATATCTGGGCCAATCTCAACGAACACGTCATTCACGGAACGGATAATCTTCCTTTATGGCATTCTCCCGCGCTGATTATCGAGGATTTCGAGAAAAGCCAATCTTATACTTCATGGGCCGGTGTCGTTCTGTTCTGTTCGGCTTTGAAGGGTTGCGAGGATTTCACAGAGTTTCATGATGCCGAAAAACTTTATGATACATGCTTGAAGGCTCTTGATATGCAAATTAATCATTGGCAGAATATCAACGCTGAGAGATTGCAAAACAAAATCCCCATGAGCCTTTATGCTGGACTTGGCGGAGTTGCCTTAGCTTTGGCGTTGTCGTCTTCTAAAGTTTCATTGGAGAAATTCTTACACTTAATCTCTGACAAGAAACTTTTAGACACAAAGAGATTTAATATTGCGGACTTAATTATGCCAATGTTGATGATGAAGGATAAAGCTATTTACAGTTCAAGACTTCTTGATGAGTTAATTGCATATGGTTCCGAGAAAATATATCAGCAGAATATAGATAATTCTTCACAGCAATTTGACGTAATCACAAAACTCGGAGCTGCCCTCGCAAAAATTTATCGTCTGACAGGAGAGAAAAAGTTCGCCGTCAAGTCCGAGAAAATATTCGGCGCGCTTAAAGAAAGTTATTCTGAGAGTTTAACGGGCTGGCCTGATGGAAAAATCTTGTGGCTGGCTAAAAAATCTCCGCTTTCAGGTTGTATTGCGTATTATTCTATTGAGGCTTTAGACAGCATGAGCAATTCTCAGGTTATTAATGATGTCGCCGAACTCGCACTCAAAAGCATATGTGTCAATGAAAATCTGTTGTATCGTGATTCAATCTACAGGGGGAATTCAGCAAGTGTTTTATCACTATTGAAAGCTCACGAGAAATTTTCACGGCCTTATTACCTGGAGAAAGCTGAACAGATAATATCATCGATGCTTGAAAGATATTACCAGAGCAAGACTTTTATTATTATGCCGGAAGGAATTAACAGCTGCTTTGATCCTTCGTTCTTTTATGGGACGCTGGGAATTGGCCGAGTTTTAGCATTATTCTTAAATCAAAAGGGTTGACTTCAATTATGATAAAAGTATTCTCGTTTGTTGGTTCATGCGCGGAAAAAAATTCAAGCACACTGAAATATTCTGACTCACTCGCTGAGGTTTTCACGAAAAAAGCGGCTGAAATCGGCGAAGAAGTGATTTACAAGAAGGCTGTCGGCAGTCAGCTTGATATAAAATTCTGCAAATCATGTGCGTCATGCTTCATGAAGGGAGTTTGTCCTCTGGATTCTCTTGATGATATGGCGCAGTTGAAAAAGGATTTTCTCGACAGCGATATAATTTTCTTCGGAACTCCTGTATATATCTGGGAAATGTCAGGGATAACAAAGTGCGTCATTGACAGAATAGCTTATTGGTCGCACACTTTTGAACTCACCGGGAAAATTGGCGTAGTTTATGCCGTAACGGACACCAGCAAGGCAATCGAAGTTTCTAAAAATCTTACGGACCTTTTGAGGCATATGGGATTAATCGTAGTCAAGAGTGCTTACGCGTTCAATTGTGCTAAGCCTAATTTACATCTTGAGGCCGAAATTCAGCCGGAATATGAAGAAATCAGCAGCCTGTTACTCGAAGCCGTAAAAAATCCCACAAAGTTTATTACTCCATTGCAAGAAGCCAGCTTCATAAGCAGCAAAAATTCATATTTGCGTTCACAGAAAGTATATGAAACATTAGAACTTCCATTAGATGAATATGACGTAAACATCAGCTTAGCACGAGGAATAGGAGATTATGCGAGCTTCAAAGATTTTAAGATTGATGTAATGAAGAGGGGATTTAGAAATGATATTTGATAAGTGTAAAGTTAGCTGTAATCCCAAAAGAAACCAGCAATGATATTCGATGCAATCTCGATAAATATAACTCCTGCTGTGATGGCCGACGTTTTGAAAAAGGGGTTCAACAATGATATTTGATAAGATCTCAATACTTCTGACTGATAAATGTAATGCATGCTGTGATATGTGCTGTTTATCTTGTTCCCCGCAAAATACTTTACATCTTGATACTCAGACCATAAAGAACGTCATTGATGAAGCGGCGGGCTTTCCTGAAATTAAGCAGATACTTTTCACCGGCGGAGAAGCCTTGTTATATTATGATCAAGTTTTGGAGTGTTCAGCTTATGCAAGAGATAGAGGACTTCAGATTTCTGTTTACACTAATGGCTTTTGGGGAACTTCGGAACAAGAAGCGGCCCGCGTTGCTTCAGACTTGAAAAATTCTGGTGTAGGAATGGTGCATTTCTCGGTTGACAATTACCATCAAGAATGGATCCCGGCTGAGAATGTCTTACGTGCGGTCCATGCTGTTAATGAAGCCGGTATGAAATCCGAAATCTCCATCATGGAAACGCGAGAAACTAATAATGTTCATTGGGTCAAAGAACTTTTCAAGAATGAACTAGACAAGTCGAAATCTGGCTGGTGGCCTCTTCTTCCAGCTGGACGAGCAAAGGGGAAAATTAACCGTGATAAACTCCTGAATATTTTTCAAGCAAAAAAGAGCCTGTGCTACTTCGATAAAATGTTACTGATGCATTGCAACGGGAATTACTATATGTGCTGTTCTGTATACTTCAACGAAATCCCAAGACTGAAAATCGGGACAATCTCACAAAATTCACTCGCTGAGTTGTCAGATTATGTAATCTCGGATGATTGGTTCTTCATCATGCTGAATATCGGCTTTGAATGGTTCTTGAATAAGGCTGAGGAGTTCGGCTTCGTTTTTCCTGAGTTAGTTCCTTGTCCGTGCGAGTGCTGTAGATTGATATTCTGCAACCCTGACTTAATGCATAAACTTGAAAACGACGTGAGACTTAAAGCTGATGAACTAAGACAACAAACATAAAGATTTTACCCCCTTGTAAAGTCAAAGGGGGCATTTTTTATCCTTAATCGAACATATCGCTAATCGGCAATTCCTCATGAACTCGCTTTATAGCCTCAGCAAACAACGGAGCAATCGACAACTGCATAATCTTCTCCGAGCGTTTAGTCTCCGGAATTGGTATCGTGTCAGTAAACATTAACTTCTCAATCGCCGACTTATTTATCCTCTCAAGCGCAGGCCCGGAAAGCACCGCATGTGTCGCACACGCAAAAACTCTTGAGCTTCCGCGTTCCTTCAGGCCGTCCGCAGCATGGCAGATTGTCCCGGCTGTGTCGATAATATCATCAACGAGAATTGCTGTTCTTCCCTGAATATTCCCGACGATGTCCATAACTTCGGATATATTTTGTTTGTCATGCAATCGTCTCTTGTCGACAATCGCAATGTCAGTGCCGAGCATAACCGCAAATTTTCGGGCACGCGCAACTCCTCCGACATCAGGAGAAACAACAACAACCCTTCCGGCTTTTATCTCATCAGCAAGAATGTCCTTGAAGTGTTCAGCAAGTAATTTCATTCCCGTCAAATGGTCAACCGGAATATCGAAGAAGCCCTGAATTTGTCCAGCGTGTAAATCCGCCGTGATAACCCGGTTAATTCCCTCGTGAGCTAAAATATTCGCAACAAGTTTTGCTGTAATCGGCTCTCGTGGTCTGGCCTTCCTGTCCTGACGCGCATATCCGAAATACGGAATTACAGCGTTGACGTAGTGAGCAGAATCCCGGCGCATAGCATCAGCCATGATTAACAACTGCATTAAGTTTTCGTTGACAGGATAACACGTTGGCTGAACAATATAAACGTCCGAACCTCGCACGCTCTCTTCGAGTGAAACTCCGAGTTCCCCGTCAGAAAATCTGTAGTGCTTGACCTTCGATAAGGGCTGGCCGAGTTTCTCGCTGATTATCTCTGCAAATTCTGGGTGAGCTTCGCCGGAAAATATTTTGATGCCGTTTCCTCTGGACAAGATTATTTTTCCTCCTTGTGGTGATGAAGATTATGATTTCTTAATGACCAGTCCGCAATATTCTTTTGCCGAGCACGTCCAACTCCAAGCGAATTGGCCGGGACAGCCTGAGTTATTACGGAACCTGCCGCAGTCGCCGCACCGTCCTCAAGTTCAACGGGAGCAACGAACATTGTATCTGAACCGATAAAGCAATTGTTGCCGATGAAAGTTTTATTCTTGTGTTCGCCGTCGTAATTGCATGTTATGCTTCCAGCGCCGATATTTACGTCGTGGCCGAGTGTTGCGTCTCCCATGTATGAAAGATGAGGGACTTTCGAGTTTTCGCCGATACGTGAATTTTTCAGCTCAACGAATTTTCCTGCAAATGCCCGGCTCTCTAAGCATGAATGTTCACGAATATAACAGAACGGCCCGGCTTTCGAGTTATCCTTAAGCTCGCTGTTCTCGATTACGGCATAAGCGATAATTTTTACGTTTCGGCCAATTTTCGCGTTTGTCAAGATTGAGCCTGAACCGATTACGCTTCCTTCGCCGACTTTGCTTTGTCCCCAAATCTGAACGTTCGGCATAATAATTACATCAGGAGCAAGCTCAACATCAACGCCGATATAAACACTTTCAGGAGCAAGAATATTCACACCTTCAGCGAGCCAGTGAGACAAAATCTTTTCTCTCATAACTCGTGAGACTTCTGCAAGTTCCGACTGAGTATTAACTCCCTGCATCTCCTCTTCAGGCATAATGAACGCACCTGTTGCAAAATTTTTCTCGTTCATCAGGGCTAAAGCGTCAGTGATGTAATATTCGTGCTGAGAGTTATTATTTGTGATTGAGTTTATGACTTGTGAGAGTGATTTTACCTTGAAAGCGTAACAGCCTGCGTTGACCTCGTGAATTTCCCTTTGTTCCGGTGAAGCGTCCTTAAATTCTACAATGCTGACAGAATTTTTTTTCCGTATAATTCTTCCGTAAGCCGCTGGATTTTTCGCCTCAAACGTAATTACCGTGCAATCATTCTTATCAACGCATGAGATTAATTCTTTGAGACTTTCCGATGTCATCAATGGCAAATCTCCGTTGAGAACAATTAAATTCTCGTAACTCTGCCACCATTCAAACGCTGACTTTACGGCGTGGCCTGTTCCTAATTGTTCATGCTGCCATAAAATTTTTACGTCTGGAAATTCTTGTTGTAAATGAGCTTGAACTAATTCTCCTCCTGAGCCGACAAGTACGCCGATATTCTCAGGATTAATTCCTACGGATAAGACATTGCGAATAACATAATCGATAATTGGACGGTCTAAAACTTTGTGTAAAACTTTAGGGGCTGCGCTCTTCATTCGTGTACCTTTACCGGCGGCCATGATGAGAACGCAAAGATTATTCATGATATTCATCACCTCTGAAAGTTCGTGTGGCTGGGGTGGATGGATTCGAACCATCATTTTAGGATCCAAAGTCCTGCGTCCTGCCATTGGACTACACCCCAAACGCAAAACACGAAGTATTATATCACGCTAAGCAAGAAAGTCATGATTATTATTCGGCAATTTATCAATCCTGACTTCGGGAAGCTCCGGCAAAAGATTTTCGTTCTCTTCCTTATTCTCTTTAGCTTCGGGCTTGGTGTCATCGGCCATGAGTTTATCGAACTCCTCAGCGTCAATAACTTCTTTTTCAAGCAAGACAGCCGCAATTTTGTCCATTAAGGGCCGTCGCTGGGTGAGAATTTCTTTTGCGCGTTCGTAGCACGAATCGATGATAGATTTTACTTCCTTGTCGATGGCGTATGCAATCTCCTCGCTGTAATTCCTGTCCTCCGAAATGTCGCGTCCTAAGAAAATTTCTTCGCGTTTATTCCCAAGTTTCACAAGTCCGAGCGTCTCACTCATTCCCAATTGCGTAACCATTTGGCGGGCTGTTTGTGTTGCTCGTTCCAAGTCATTGGCCGCACCGCTGGTTACGTCGTTGAACATAATCTCCTCCGCAACTCGTCCGCTTAATAACACCGAAATTCTGTTTAGGAGTTCCGAGCGTGAGATTAAAAATCTGTCCTCCTCCGGCAATTGCAAAGTGTAACCGAGTGCCGCGTGTCCTCGTGGAATGATTGAAATCTTGTGAACGGGGTCTGAACCCGGCAGAATTTTTGCGACAATCGCGTGTCCTGTCTCGTGATAGGCGATAATTTTCTTCTCGTGGTCGTTAATCAACCTGCTTTTTCTCTCAGGGCCGGCCATTACACGTTCAATTCCCTCTTCGAGTTCGTCCATTCCAATTTTGTCCTTGTCATGACGTGCCGCGAGTAATGCCGCTTCATTCACGAGGTTTTCGAGGTCAGCACCGACGAAGCCCGGAGTTCTTCGCGCTAAAATTCCGGTGTCTACGTCATCCGCAAAAGTTTTATTCTTCATGTGAACTTTCAAAATTTCCTCGCGTCCCTTAACGTCCGGACGGTCAACCGTGATATGCCTGTCAAATCTTCCCGGCCTCAATAAAGCTGGGTCAAGAATATCCGGCCTGTTTGTTGCGGCAATTAATATCGTCGAGCTGCTGTCATCGAAGCCGTCAAGTTCAACGAGCAATTGATTTAACGTTTGTTCACGCTCGTCATGTCCTCCGCCTAAGCCCGCTCCTCTGTGTCGTCCTACTGCGTCCATCTCGTCGATGAAGATTATGCAGGGTTGATACTTTTTCGACTGCTCGAATAAATCACGAACTCTTGCCGCTCCAACTCCTACGAACATTTCAACGAAGTCCGAACCTGAGACGCTGAAAAACGGCACATCAGCTTCACCAGCCGCCGCTCTCGCTAAAAGAGTTTTTCCAGTTCCAGGAGGGCCGACGAGCAACACGCCTTTAGGAACACGAGCGCCTAACTTTCTGAACTTTTCGGGATCTTTGAGAAAGTGAATTACTTCTTGAAGCTCCTCTTTGGATTCCTCACAACCCGCTACATCATTAAACGTAACTTTGGGTTTGTTGTCAAGAAATAATTTTGCGTGGCTCTTTCCGAATGACATAATTCTTCCGCCGCCGCCCTGCATGTTGTAGAGAAAATAAATCCACACGCCGATTAATAATAACGTCGGGAATAACGAAGTCATTAATGACATTAGCCAAGTATTTTTTTGCGGAGCCTCGATCGTTACGATAATTCCTTTTTCTGCCGCCTTGTCAGCAATTCCCGAAACGTCAAGCCCGTACGTCAAAAATCTTTGTCCGTCGTGAGTTTCTCCCTGAATGACCGCTGAACTCGATTCGCCGGGAGTTGTGTTGTTACGGATTTGAAGTATTCGGATTTTCCCAGCGTCTAAATCCTTCAAGAATTGGCTGTAGCTGATTTCGTCATATTGTTTCTGGACTTCTTCGGGCGTTAAGAACATGTTGACCATGCTGACGACTACAAGTATCAACACTAGATAAAGCCCTAAGTTTTTTACGACTTTTCCCAAGATAAAAACTGCCTCCGATTTTGTTAATGTAAGTAAAGATGCAACGATTATAACAGAGCCTTATAAAATTTCGCATGATTTTAGATTGTCGCATCATGTAAAAATTTCATCATAACAACACTTTTATGCATATCTGAAAAAGTTTTAGCTATCACGACGTGTTAAAATCCATCATGAAAATTCAGGAGGGAAAAATTTTTATGGACGAAAAAATTTATGATGCATTAGAACTCTCACTTAATGACTGGCAGATTTTGTTCGCTGAGTGGGGAGAACAGAAATTCCGTGCGGCGCAAGTCTGTCAATGGATTTACGCTAAGAAAGTTTTTAACTATCACGACATGAGTAATCTCTCTAAGACTTTACGCGAAAAACTCAGCGATAATATTTTGATGAGCCTTCCCGTTCTAATTCGTCAACAGAACTCACGAGACGGCACGAAAAAGTTTTTATGGCAGTTATCCGATGGAGCTAGAATTGAGAGCGTATTACTTAATCACGGGAGCTACAAGACTGCATGTATTTCAAGCCAGGCTGGATGTCCGTTAGCGTGTGCGTTCTGTGAGACTGGAGCGAACGGATTTATACGAAACTTAACACGCGGAGAAATTCTCGGCCAATTCTTAACGATGGAAAAACTCAACGGAGCTGATATTCATAATATCGTCTTCATGGGAATGGGAGAGCCTTTGTTGAACGAAGCAAACGTTTTCTCAGCAATCCGCTCGCTTAACGATAAGGACATGAGAAATTTGGGCGCAAGGCATATAACAATTTCGACTTCTGGGATTGTTCCGGGAATTGAGGACTTAGCGGACTTTGAAATCCCGTTAAGATTATCATTATCGCTTCATGCTCCGAACGACAATTTACGCTCAAAGATTATGCCTGTGAACAAAACTTACCCATTGCAAAAGTTAGTTGCTGCCTTAAAACGCTATCGAGACCGAACCGGTGAACGCATCACGATCGAATACGCTTTAATCGACCACGTGAATGACGCTCCGGAATATGCTTACGAGACGGCCGCGCTTCTTGATGGATTAGAGCCTTACATTAACATAATCCCGTTTAACCCGATACCGTCAAAGCCTGAGCTTAAGCGTTCGGATAATTCGAGAGTGAAGGAATTTTGCCGTGCATTGACGGAGTTGCATATAGAGTTTGAGCTTCGTAAAGAACGAGGCGGGGACATTATGGCGGCATGCGGACAATTGGCCGGGAATAAATGAACGATAAAATAGAACATGTTATATTTTTCGATTAATTTTTGCTGTTGTGGATAAGTAAATAAAAATTACGCCCTCGCTATGCTCCCTCCGGCTACGCGCAATAACACATTAAGTGTCATTGCCCCGCCCACCCCGCATAGTGAGGGCTTTTGTGTTCGTTAATCGTGGGTTTTCGTGAGATAATCAGCATACGCCATTTTTATGCCTTCACGTAAACTCGTCTTATACTTCCAGCCTAATTTTTCAGCTTTGCTCACGTCAAGAACTTTTCGAGGCGTTCCGTTCGGTTTGGACTTATCCCATAAGATTTTGCCGTTGTAACCGACAACTTCAGCGACTAACTCAGTCAATCCCTTAATCGTAATCTCCTGACCAGTTCCGGCATTCACTGTTTCATTGCCAGAATAATTATTCATCAGGAACACGCAAAGTTCGGCTAAATCGTCGACGTAAAGGAATTCGCGTAAAGGTGTACCGTCTCCCCAGCATGTTACGTTTTCGAGATTATTAACTTTTGCTTCGTGAAATCTTCGGATTAACGCCGGCAACACGTGGCTGTGCTCAGGATGATAATTGTCATTCGGTCCGTAAAGATTGCAGGGCATCACGGAGATGTAATCAGTTCCGTATTGAGTGTTGAGATATTCGCAGTATTTCAGGCCTGATATTTTCGCGAGGGCGTAGGCTTCGTTAGTCTTCTCGAGATAACCGGATAATAAATATTCTTCCTTGATTGGCTGAGGACACATGCGGGGATAAATACATGATGAGCCGAGAAATTCCAGCTTTTTACAACCATTTTTCCACGCAGAATTAATTACGTTCATCTCAATCATCATGTTAAAGAACATAAAATCCGCCAGAGCCGCAGAGTTCGCCGCAATCCCTCCAACTTTAGCCGCCGCCAAAAAAACATATTCGGGTTTCTCATCAGCAAAAAATTTCTCGACTTCAACTTGACGCGTTAAATCAAGCTCAGAATGCGACCGAGTAATAATATTCGTGTAACCTTTTCTCTGAAGTTCCCTGATAATCGCAGAACCTACCATGCCTTTATGACCTGCTACGTAAATTTTTGAGTTAGCTTGCAAGATAATTCACTCTCCTCATCTAATTTTATTCACACATTATAAGTCATTATGAGCTTGTCAAGATATTTATCCATTAATTTTTTCACGTGCTGTATAATTAACGCAACTTATTCAAAAGGGGGAGGGCTTCTTAATGTCATTGAGAAACCTACACGGCGCATCTTCACTCTCCGACG
>JAFTCP010000062.1 GCA_017454625.1 Synergistaceae bacterium | reverse complement strand
GGATCGTTCTGTTAAAAGCGTAAACGTCCATTAAAATCTTTTTGGTCTTAAAGACTTTTTTCACATAATCCCACTCCGAAGGCTCTGGAAAAACATTAAGGAAAGAATCAATATCGCCATAAGAATTTTCGCCATTAAAATTTCTAATAACGTGGTAAACAAGACTTCCGCGATATTCCTTTTCAAATTCTTTTATATCAATGCATAATATATCATTTTTGTCAAGCCTGTAAACTTCGCTGATTTCACCGTACTTCACGCTCTCTGAAATATAGATAACGGATTTTTCCTGAAATTCATTGATAATTTTCTCAGGCAAGCCTAAAAGTTTCATGCGCTCAACCGCTTCGGCTTTCATTGCCTGCTTCATCTCAATCCCGTTATCTTCATTTTCAGCGTTTTCGTCTTCGTCATCTTCAACGGTGTCAGTTTCAGGTTCTTTTTCCAAAATAACTGTTTCAGAAAAATTGTTTATTTTATCAAGCATAGTTTTTGCTGTCAAGTGTCCCCTCTCCGAAGCCTCCCGATACCACTTCACGGCTTCGTCAATATCCCGTTCAACTCCACGCCCCTCCTCGTACATCTCCGCAAGCGCATACATAGCTTCAACGTGTCCGTTCTCCGCGGCCCTACGATACCAGGAAGCAGCCTCCTCAAAATCAACCTCAACGCCTCCCAAATCCTCAGAGTAAATAACCCCCAGCATGTTTTGGAATATGGCGCTGTGCTCACTATTAGAACGTTCGTAACGAGATTTTATAACTTCAAGAATATCCGAATCAGTTGAAATAAGTTCCATAACAAGAGTCTCGGCGTAATGAGGAAGAACGGGAGATTTCTGCTCACGTTCAACTATTTTAAGGAGTCCTTCTAACGCTTTGCCTTTGTATGTGTCCCAGAAACTATAACTATAAATACTATAATAGGAGTGTTCGTATAAATCACGATAAGTGTTCACCGGGTAATTTCCTGCCGATGACTTCAAAGATTCATAAAAATACTTAGCTGCCTCTTTATCGTCTTTGAGCCCGCCCAACGCAATCATTCCGATACCGTAATAGGCACGGGCGCAACAGCCGTTTTTAACAGCTTTCTGATACCAGTCTAAAGATTCAGTTCTATCACAGAAATACTCAGCCATCAAGCACTGGGCATAACCATTGCCATTTTTAGCAAGCAGGGAGATTTTTTCGGCAGCCTCGTCATTTTCTCTTCCGTAACTTATCGAGAACTCATACCATTTCGCCGCCTCCGTATCGTCCTTACACTCAGCGGCAATCTCACAAGATATACGCACGACTTCATCTTCATAAATTTCGTCATCATGCTGAAAATTTAACTTGTTATAATATCTCACCGACTGCGCTTTACGACCAATCTCATAATAGAGTTCCGCAAGACGTTCAGCAATACCTCTCACGCTATATTCGCCTATGGAGTAAAATTTATCCAAATTGTAGAGACAAATTTTGCCGTCCTCGTCCTCAGAGAATTTTGAATACCATTCGACAGCTTTCTCAATGTCCCCGGCTTCGTCATATATTTCGGCAATCCTACGCATTGCCCTGACCTTCAAGCTATAAACATCTTCATAATAAGGGTCAAGTTTACCTGCCGCCACACATGTATAGAACTTTACGGCTTTACCTTTATCGGAGTCC
>JAFTCP010000061.1 GCA_017454625.1 Synergistaceae bacterium | reverse complement strand
CTGCATGAGATTGCTGGCGAAAATTCTGGCTTAATTCCGGACGGAGATATTAAGGCGTGGCGTGAGGCGATGAGAAAATTTCTGAGTGATGGGGTTGCGTGCAAGTTTAACCCGGAGAAGATAATTACGGTTCATGATATGACGGTAAAGATTGAGGAGTATTACGGTAAATTTATCAACTAAAAAGACGACCCCGTTTTGTAGGGATCGCCTTAACGTTTACGAAAAATTATTTACCACGACCTGCCGCCACCTCCAGAATTACCATTGACGTATTCGTTGTAATATGGCAGATTATCGGAAAGTTTAAGTTCGCATTTTTTCGCTACTTCATAGAGATCATTAATCGCGGCTATGTATTCGTTCTCGATGGCCTCTTTGGTTCTGTCGTTGAACAATAAATTAATGAAGCGGTTAACCCAGCCTAAAATTTTTCCGTGAATCAAGAACTCCTTAACGGCATCAAGTCCTACAATCCTGCTTTGTGCGAGCTGGAGTGCATATTTTCCGGCTTCCTCACCAGAATAAATGTCATTGATGGACTCAAAATATCCGTTTATCATTCTCGTGGTCTTATTGAAAAGTGTTCTGCTCCCGTCGGCGATTGAGTAATATATTTCGGCTTTTACCATTGTGTTGGCAAGGTCAGCTAATCCCAGAATGTTAATGCCTAGCTTGGCCATGTCGTTTATTAACATAACCTGTCCAACTATTGGAACTGCACGAGCAAGATTTATGATAGTCGTAAAAGTTCCTTTAGCTACTTCCCAGCCTATTGCTGCGTTCAATCTGCTGTCGAACTCGTCCCAGTCAGGATCGCCTCCAGCTTTGAACATTCCCGAAATTTCTGCCGCGCCGTTTCTCACGTAATCCGGATATTTATTATCCTTCTCAATAGTTCGTAAGAGTTCAAGATATTTCTGATACGCAGCATAATTAGCCTCAATCTTACCGTAAGTCGCCGTAATTTCTGTACATTCTGCCCATGTATTTAATGCCTCGAATGCTACAGTTATGACACCTGACAAAACTTGCCCGCGACGAATTTCTGAATTTCCTAACGTTTTGGAGAACCAATTTATCCATTCACAAGGAAGCTCGATTTGATTCAAAGTAGCCATTGCTTTAATTGTTTGATTTAGAAGTGTCGTTACTGTAGTAAGACGCTGAAAAACGATATTCCAGGATTGAGTACCATTTTCAGCTTCAGAAATATCATTAACGAATGAATATACTGATTCGATACTTTCAAGTAAACTTTGCCTCTCTTCTCTTAGACTGCTAACTTCCGCTTTATGTTTAAGATAATCAATTCTACCTTTTCTGATACCTTCAGCCATATTTCGCCACGGAGAGTTGAGCTCGTCAATATCTTTCTTTTTACTGCGGAGCATTTTTGACATAATTTTTTCTGTGTCTTCCTTAGCTTCCTTCGCTCGCTGTTTTGTCATATCAGAATACTCGCCGCCATGTAACGTATCAAGCGTATCAATTACACTTCCACAAAATTCTAATGCACTCGAAGCTAAATGAATTCCGTCAGCTAAATCTTGATTTCGTGCGCGTCTGCTCCCTGCATCAGCATCCCTTGAAAGAACATCGGTTGAAGTTGTGTAATCGTAGAAATAGTTTATGAATGCTTCTTTGGACTGTTTTGTCTTGTCTATGGCGAAAATTTTTATTGCATTCTTGAGAATATTATCCTTGTCGGGCACTGAAAGATTGCGATATTCCTTAGGAAATCTATAATCTTCTCGCAGAGCGTTAATATCTCCCGGCAAAATCGTATATTTCAGCGGTGAAGTCTGCATTTCCATCGTTTCCCGATAATCGCTGTAGCCGTCAGAGTCAGTGTCAACGAACAAAGGATTACTCTTCATGTCTATATAAATATTTCCGTATGCGTCTGAGCTGATTACAAGTTCTTCGCCGTTTTTGAGGCCGTCTTCATCCCAGTCGTCATTATCAGGGCTGTACATACTTAACACTCCATTGAACAAAGCAACGCCGTTAATCGTAAGCTCGCCATTATCCAGAAGTTTTGTGTAATAATCAGTGATGCCGTCGTTATTGCTGTCAGTTGTCATGTCTATAGCTTCGTCCTCAATTTTCTTGTAGACTTCCTCGAGATTTAGAACTTCTTCGGAGCTTGTACCCGTTGAAGCCTTGTAATATGCTCCGCCTGTACTTGAGGCTATATTTCTGAGCGTCGTTTCTACAGCTGACCCCATGCCTATAGTGTAAATTATTACGCTGTTATCTTTTGCCCGTTGAATGAGATTACTATATGAGTATTGAGTCCAGTAATTATCTGCGCCGTCTGTCAAGAAAATAATATATTTATAAGCAGCATTTGAAGTGTCAAGAATATCAAGAGCAGCTTTTATTCCCGTAGTTCCGTCCGTGCCGCCCCAATATGATATTTGATCGAGTGCAGATTTTAGAGCGTTTTTATCGTCCGTGAGGTTATAAAGAACATCAGCGTCATACGTGAAAGTAACAGCCGCCGCCTTATCTTTTCCTTCCCGCAATTTGTCAATAAAGTTTTTAGGGAGTTCAACAGCAAGCCTATCAGGATCGTTATCCTCCATACTGCCCGAAGAATCGATTACGAATACAATATCCAGCTTCAGAGTTTCGGGGTTTGTGCTTCCTGACGAAGGCGGCCTTATGTCATTACTCCAGACCTCATCGAATGCTATACTGTTTAATAATGCGTATATCGAAAAATGTGATACTTCAGCTGTAATTTTATTCCCGTTAATTCGCTAGTTCGAGAGCTTACGCAAAATTCCGGTACTTTCATCAAGATAATATATTACCGGCTGAAAATCTTTGTTGATTGTTCCTGCTTCACTTCCAAGAGTAAAAGTTATTTCGGCGATATCGAACGAGGCATCAGCATTAATATTATACGCAGCAATATAACCTGGAATATATCGCGAGATAAACGGGCTGTCAGAATAATTTGCCGGCATTATCGAGAGCGTCCCGGCCGCTTCAGCTTTTGATTTCATGCTTACGGAAATATTTGCGGCTCCAGGATTGGCGGAAGTGTAATCAAACTCAAGCTCTGTTGTAAAACTTGTTTCAGGAGTTAAAGGGTCAGTGCCGAGCGCAACTTCAAGGCCGTCTTCTACACCGTCGCCGTCAGTGTCAGGATTAAGCGGATCCGTTTTGTATGTAATGACTTCATCGTAATCATTGAGATCATCATGGTCTGTGTCCTTTGCGGTCATATTAGTTCCGTAATTAGCCTCCTGAATGTTAGTTAATCCGTCGTCGTCCGGGTCTTCATCGCCGTCGAGTATCCCGTTGCCGTCAGTGTCTTTAGCTAACGGATTATAGCCAAGCCAGTTAAGTTCGTCCCAGTCAGTAAGGCCGTCATCATCAGTGTCAACATTGAATGGATCAGTTCCGTACGTAATCTCAAGCGAATCAGGGAGGCCGTCATTATCGCTGTCAGTTGTGTCGTTATTATCCCACCATTTAGCATAAAGTGTTATGTTGCTCGAAATTGGAGTATTGAAGTCAAATCTGAATGAGAAACCTTTTGAAGTATACCATCCCATAAAGGAATTATTCTCTTTTTCGGGATCATCAGGACGAGTAACTAAACTCCCAGCTTCGACATTCTGGCTTGCAATCTCTGTTCCTCCATCAGAGTCAAATATAACCGTATAACCTGACGGCTCCGGCTCCGGTTCAGGCTCAACAATCTGTGAATTATCGCTTAAACTGCTGCTCCCTCCGCCACATCCTGAACTGACAAAGCATAAGAATATCATCATCAGACAGAACACAAACTTATAAAATTTCCGGTCAGTCATGTGCGTATAACCTCCTAACTAAAATTTTCGACAAAAACACATGACCGCCCCCGCTTGTCTGATAACATAAGCCCTTGTTCTTTTTTTATTCGCGATTACAAAAAATGCCTATCCTGAAAGTATTTTCAAGACAGGCATAATTTTTCTAGTTATCATTAATTACTCTTGAACAATAACCCCATCAACTTCAAAACTTCATTGCCCAGCTCAGTCGGAGACTTCATCATGACCTCCGGCGGAATTTCCTCCTCTTCCCTCAGCTTCAGGAACTCACACAGCACCGAATTAACTTCAGGATTATTCGCAAACTCCGGAATAAAGCTCACAATGTTTAGCGCAAGATTTCTCACACTCTTTCTCTCGTCCTCCGAGAGCCACGCGCACAAAAACTCCCCGTAATAATCCGGCCCGTACTGTGTCGGCAAGTTCAACGGCTTCTGAGCTTCCAACCTTATATTATCCTCGTCAGTCAGCTTGAAATAGTTATTCATTCTCTGACGCAAAGGCTCAAACACTCGGTCCTCGTCAACGGCAACAGACGCGCATATGAACTCCAGCATAAACGAAGCAACCCTGTAACTCTGTGATAACTTCGTGCCCTGCGGAAGCTCAAGGAATAAAATATTGTCGTTCCAAGTGTATTCACGCCCGGAAATTCCCAAGTCTGGGACAATCTGCCAGCCCTCAACCTGTGCCGTATCAACAAACGCTTTACGTTCCTTGCCCGTAATCCTCGCGTTCGTGTCAAACTTCATGAGATTGCCTAATTTCTCAAGGGTCGTGATTAATGGCAGCTCGCTTCCCTCTGGCCTCAAAGTTTCAAGAAATCCCGCCAAGTCCGGACGTTCAGAGATATTCGCAAGGTCAGCCGGAGGCTCTTCTGGTTTAGCCGCGAGCAAAAATACTTCCCACGAGTCTACTAACTGCTTGAACACGCCTAAATCCTCGAAGAAGTCAGGAACTTCAACAGGCTCACTCTCTTTTTTCCCAAGCGCGATTGAAGGGTTCGTAGGCTTGTAATCAATCTTCAAGTTATTCTGAGGCTTCATCAAGATTAATCCGCCCTTGCAAAGCTCCTTGTAAATCGGCGTAAACTTCTGCAAAAGCTCGTCTGAGTGCGACAATCTCGGCTCATTCTCACGATGTAATTTCTCGCACGTCCTCATCAAAGTAAACGCGACAGCCGACGGAAGAGGAAGCATTGAGTTAGCGTAAGAGTTCAGCAGAATATCAAGCAGCCCTTCAGGTACGGAGTTCATACGTTTGCAGAAACCGAGTAAATCCTCGTCAGGAAGCCAAGTTTTTATCGCAAGCCAAGTTATAAAGTTGATGAGATTATCTTTGAGAGCATCCCAGCGCAATAATGGCAGAAGTCTAAACGCTTCACCGATACACACTCCCAAATCTAATTTGTCAATCATCGTTCGTCTCTCAATCCCATAAAGCCAAATCGTTGGATAACACATATGAAGCGGCGGCTGTATTCTCGCTCCTGCAAGCCACGTTAAATAAATTCCACGCTGTAACTCCGTCATATTCGCATAAGATTCAGCTCCTTCTGCCGGTAATTGGTCATCAGGCTTCGGGAACGCTACGGGTAAAGTTACGTCGATGCACGAAGGCTCAGGAGTTGCAGGTTCACCGTTCGACCAGTAAGCCACCGGACCGGGAATTGAGATACTCTCATGCTGAATATTCCCCGCTCTTCCGCACCATCGAAGCAAATTCGTCTGAGCTTGAGCCTTCTTCTTGGGTTCGCTCGAAATCCCATAAGGCGATTCTTCACCGGCTGGAGCATGTGCCGAATACGTCGCGCCTGAAGCCATATCCGGAGCAGTTACGGGTTTCGCTGATAAGATAAAGCCTCCTTCGTCAGTGTCAGAACTTTCTTCATCGGGAAGGTCTAAACTTGCCGGGTTAGTTTCTGAGGAGTTTTCTTCAGCCGGAGGAGTTTGCGATTTGGACTGTTGACGCAAAAATGCTCCGACAGCTACAGCCACGAACAGGCCGATAACTAGAAATATCATGTGAGAATTTCGCCTGCTTTCTATAATATTTCCATCTGGAACTTTTCAAGCATCATCGCAGGATTATATGACAACTTCGCTTCCCTTAAGCCAGGTTCGCCCATATCTTCCTCACGGTTGACCCATTGATATTGGGACGCTTGATTTTTCAGGAACATGTAATTTATCGCCTGATAACTCCCGGCGTATTCAGCAAAAGCCTTCTCAAAGCGAACGTCTAAATTTTGCGGGTCAAGTTCTTCTGCGAGAGTGTAAGCGGCAATTTTTCCGTCAACTTTTAATATTCCTCCGGAAAACTTGAAGTCATTCCAGTGTCCGAGAGCATTTTTGATTGCAATATCCTCGTCGTCAAGTGATGCGGCTTCATCATCATTCATTGTGTCCTCTCTGTGAACTCGCCAGCGTTCCTGAAAGTCAATAACCTCATCGAAAAATTCCGGCTTCAATTCGTAATAATCCCATTCGTAGCCGTCTAAGAATGCGCGAACTCGGTTACGTTTATGAGCATAAGCCTTCCCCTTAAGAGCAATCATGTCTTTCACGGCGTAAACATATTCGTGCTGGTCTCGGTCTTCGGTGAATTTGAGATTGTCGCGGCCTTCGAGAATATTTTTTATCGCTCCGGGAACGTCGTAAATTACATCGCCGGTTTGAAAGTGTGATAATGCCTTGTCCCAGTCTGAAACTTTTTCCCAGTTACCAACAGGCCCGAAAAATCCCGGAAGAGGTCCGCCGGACTTACACCATAATAAATTTTCCGGACTTAAAGCAATTTCTATCGGGTAAGCGTGCCGCCATGCCCATAATCCGAAGAATGAATACTCTGCGTAATGAACTGGTGAAGCATCGAAATATTGCGTGTAAAAATCTTTATCCTGCCATGTTAAATTTCTAAATTCGAGCATATATTAAATTTTCCTTTCGCGTTCATGAAAAAAGCGGCTCTCTTAAACTGGGGGCCGCCTTCAAGTCAATGTTGAACCTGATAAATTATTTCTCGATCGGAGCATCAACAACTGCGTCTTTGAGATCTTTGCCCGGTCTGAATACAGGGACTTTCTTGGCCGGAATGATAACGACTTTCGAGGGATCCTGCGGATTGCGTCCTTCTCTGGCTGCTCTCTCTCTGACTTCGAACACTCCGAAACCTACGAACGTGCATTTGTCGCCTTTTGCGAGTGCGCCCTGAATTTCAGCGAAGACTTCATCTACAACTTGTGCTACGTCTTTTTTGCGGGCCTGAAGTTTTGCAACGATGCCGTCAATGAGTTCTGCTTTGGTCATGCTTTACACCTCCTGAAAAAAACTTTTCTGCATTTTATCAGCTTTTATGAATTATGCAATAGATTTTCAGTTTTCAACCGGCTTTTTGAGAGAGTAAAAGATGGGTTTGAGTTTTTAGCGGATACCATTTCATTAAACGAAAGTATAATTAATATCCACATTTCTGGAGCAGAATATCCTCTTGTCATGTGAGATTCAAAAAGACCACGCCATAATCTATAAACAAGACACGCTGCGGTTAATCTTTGCGAGTTAGTCATGCTGCCAACTTTTTTTACATAACTAAGCAACACATAAAATATAGTACCTTCAAAGATACAAAAGCCTATAACCCCTGTTTCAAGTAATGTAAGCAGATAATGACCGTCAAGAGCAGTCCCACTTGAGCTTACTTGGTCAACAATATTACCCGCACGAACCATACCTATCCCCGTTAACCAGCTGTTTGTTCTTGTGATTAAAGGCAGATAATAGGTATAGTTACTTGCTCTCCCGCTTAGATCATACATAAATTGCCAATTAATATTCATCGCTATAATGACAGCTGTAAACAAAAGCAGCAGGAAGCAAACAATTTTTAAGTCTCTCGTTATTTTATCGTAAATTTCTTCTATGTAACTTGTAAGCCAAAATAAAAATAATCCTGTTATTGAAGCTCTCGTAGCAGAAGACAAAAGAACCATTAACACGGCAGGAGATAAGAACAAAAAGCATAAATAAAATTTATCTTTATATACATTCTTGATATGCTCATCTTGCAGCTCACCTCTGTAAATAGCCATCAATATAAAATAGTCTCCACACCATGCCCCAGAATAATTTACATGTCCAAATCCATAATCAAATCTATATCTATCACCTTTGCTCAATATATGAGTTATTGACCCTAAAAAGCCGAAACCATCGAAATTTGCGATAAAGAACATAAAGATAACCATGCCCATTCCGAAAAGAACAATTCTTAGAAAATTCTTTTTTTGCTTCAGAACCGTGATAACATTAACCGCAAATATTATCTTGAGTAAATCATAAACATACCAGCCGACCCCAATTATATCTAATCCCAAAAAAGAAAGCCCAGTTATTGCAGTGAATACTCCCCAAGAAATCCACAGCGAATATCCAGCCGCAAATACTTTTGAAGTCTTATGATAACGAATTTTCCCTACAGTTTTATACGCGGAAATATTAATAAATAATAATATCGCCAAAAATATACAAAAAAACGTGTTCCTTATAGGCTTACTGTCAAAATTATTATAATAAAAATATGTATAAGAAAAAACTTCATAAATCTTGATAAAAAAATACATTATAAGAAATAATTGCGTATTCATTTTCCTGTTGAGCGCCTGATACTTTGTCATTAATTCCCTTCGTCTCCTAATCAAATTTTATGAAATTGTAGCATATCACTAAACTTTTATGTGCTAAACACGAGGCATTCACTTTATTTATAATGTAAAATATTCACCAGCAAAAATTATTTCTTTATTGAGGGTGATAGCCAATGAATTATTTAAACACTGTAACACTTTCAGGCCTCTTGCATCACTTGAGCCGAAAAAAGGAGCACGCTTACTTTCCGTTCTCAATCAGACACGAAAATTTATGGACAGACGGCACAACTCGCAAGGATTTTCTTAACGCACGAGCATTCTCAAAGGAGCTCCAGGAAAAATTAAAGGCTCTCGACGAGAATACACCGATTAAAGTTACGGGAGCATTAAGGTCCTCACGTGGAAGCGGAGAATTATATCTTGCTGTGCTCGACGTTGAAGTTTTGCAGGAACTCGGAACTCTCGAAAACTCCGTGAAACTTTCAGGAGAAGTCCACACGATAAAAGCTAAGGCCGAAGGTGAGACAGGTACAGGAAAATATGTTCGCTTTGCTGTTCGTCAGGAAGTTCAGGATTTCAACGGAAATTCAAGACGAGATTTTATTGTTGTCAGAGTTTATGATGAAGCTCTGCAGGAAATTTTATCAGGAAAAAATGACAATGACCCCGTTCAGGTTGAAGGCACTCTGAGATCTTCAAGAGGAAGCGGAGTAAATTATGTGAGATGCACCCAAATAGAATAGTGTGATGATATTATGGAAGTCCAGCGTTTAGAAGAACAAATAAGAGGGAGGTTAAACCATTTCCCAGCAAAAACAAGAAGAGTCGCCGAATACATTTTAGGCAACTCATCAGAAATAGCGTTTCATTCAATCAGTGAGACGGCGGAAAAACTATCAGTATCGCGCGCTCAGCTTGTTCGTGTTGCTCGAATGCTGGGCTTTGACGGTTATGCTGATCTGAAAAATACTCTCAAGAAAAAATTAATGTCCCAAGTCCTGCCGTCAACTGCTGATATTAAGCCCGAAGAAAGTTCGGATATGGCCTTGAAACTCTGCAAACTTGAGCATGCTAACATTGACGAGACTTATAGAAACATGACGCTTCACTCCGAAGAGGTCAAAAAGTTCTGTGATGCCGCACTTAGTTCCGATGCAATTTACTGTATGGGCTGGGGAATTTCTTCAATGCCGGCGGAATGGCTTTACACGAGATTTTCTGAACTCAGCTTGAAAAGTGTATTAATGCGGCGGGGTTCTCTCTCGTTAATCGAACAAGCTAGAGCCATAAGCGAAAACGATATGTTAATAATCTGCGAGCTTCCGAGTTACGTAATCGAAGTTACGGAGGCAGCCGAGAAAATTTCACAGCGAGGAACCTGCATCGTATCAATCACCGACAGTCCGGCAGCTCCAATCTGCGAATACTCAGGAATACATTTTTACGTCAGCGATCATTCGCCACTCTTCGGAAGCAGCTTAATAGGTTCAATGTTCGCCGTCCATGCCTTAACGTCAATACTCGCTCAGGAAATGGGAAGTGAAGGACGCAGAGCCTTGAACGAGCAGAAAGAAAACCTGAACGACGAGAGAATTTATTACCCGTCTTACGGCTTGAGATATTAAAAAAGTCCCCTCGCTCGAAAACGGGGGGATTAATTTTATTCTTATGCCGTAAAAAGTTCGTCTGCCGCTATTCCTGGTGCTTCATCAGATGCTCCTGCTTCGGTTGACGGCTCAAATTTCGGCTTCAATTTCGGGCTTTCGTCCTCCTTGTAGGCAATTCCTCTGAAGGCTTCAGCTCCTGTACCTGCCGGGATTAAATGACCGATGATTACGTTCTCTTTCAAGCCGCTCAACGGGTCAAGTTCTCCCTTTACCGCCGCTCCCGCTAAAACTTGTGCTGTCTGCTGGAACGATGCCGCACTCAAGAAGCTGTCTGTTGCAAGTGCCGCCTTAGTGATACCGTGAATGAAAGGCTTGCACTCCGGAAGTTCACGCAGTTTCTGCACAAACGTGTAATCTCGGATTAAATGATGTTCCTCAATCCTCGTATTGGCCGCCCTCACGTAAAAATCAATCGGCTTCAAATCAGCAATTTCCTTGATATTCTTCGCGTCAAGTTCAAGCCCTCCGGCATATCTCGGCACATACTGAGTATAAGGCTGAGGGATTCTAACGTTTTCGCCGCGTGCTACCGCTTCTTCAGCATATTTTACGTCTTTCGGGTCCGGTTCAATTACAACCTCGTCTAATGGCATTGCTCCCTCAGGAACATTGACCTGAACTAGATACTTATTCTTGAGCTTCACGGCCAATAACTTACTCAGACTGTCAGCACGTGAAATTACAAGCGTCGTGTCGCCGTCCTCAATTTCAAGCTCCTCAATCTCACCTGAAGCAATCGCATCAACAACAGCTTCATCAACATAACGTCCGGTTGATTCGCCGTCCTCGTAAATTTCCCGGTCAAGAATGCCCTTATCCATCAGCAACTTTTTCATGGCTTCGGCAACGTTGATATACTCTACGGAACTCCAGACTTTTAAGTCGCGCATTCCGCTCATTACGATCTCAGATGACCATTTTGAATCGAGCAGGACATCATGAGGCGCAACAACTCGGCTTCCCATCATGACGTTTTCAGCGAGCCATTTATTACCGATTAAGCGGTCGAGTAATTCCCTGTCTCTGACACGAATAACAACAGGATCTCCCTCAGTGATTTTCTTCAAGTCATCGCGCGTGAGCGTCGTAGCCTTCTTAACTTTGCTCTTCTTCTCAAGCCTGACATCACGAACAAGCCTTAAACCTTCCATTCGTTTCCTGAAAGCCGACTTTCCGATTATAACGTCAACTTCCTGGCCGTCGTGTTCAATCGTGAGAGTTTTTATCGTTACGCCGGGCGTTAAAATCTTGCGCAAAATCTCCTCGTTGAGTTCCTGACCGATATACTCTTCGATGCCCTCTTCGTTTTTGTCCGAAGCTAATAATTTGTCGCCGCCAAAAGCATCTACAGCCCGCTTTAATCTCTGTTCGTTGTCGTCGATTATCTTCTGTTCAGCTTCTGCAACTTCATCTTCCCAGACCATATCGCCCGCAACAAAATCTGTGTCGCCTTCTTCGATTACTCGGACTTTGTTCAACGGAGCAACTTTACGTAAAATTACCTCGATATGCTTGTTGTTTATGCTTACGCCTTGAGAATGATAGACGTATTGAATTTCGTCAACGAGCATTCTTTGAACAGCGTCAATTCCGTTCACTTCAAGCAATTGTTGAGGGTCAACGCTTCCTTCTGTCAACGGATAAAGTTTGTCAACTTCCATTCCAACCTCGATATTCTCGCGGATGTCCTGACCAGAGGGGATTGCGTGTGTAATCGTGTTTCCTTCGTCGTCCTCAACGATAACTTTTCGCTTGCCTTCGGTGATAATGTCCTTGATATGTCCGTCAAGTCCTGCAAGAATACAAACTTTACGCGGCCTTCTGACCTCGAACAACTGTTCAATTCTCGGAAGACCCTGCGTAATATCTTCAGCCGAACGAACTCCGCCGGTGTGGAACGTTCTCATTGTTAATTGCGTTCCAGGTTCACCGATTGACTGAGCGGCAACAACTCCGACAGCCTCACCGATCGGGACGAGCTTACGCGATGATAAGTCATGACCGTAGCACTTCTGACATACTCCCTTTTTCAACGCACAGGCTAAAGGACTTCGCACCCAGACTTCATCATGTCCGTCGGCTTCAATCTTCTTCGCAATGGCTTCGGTGATAATGTCTCCGGACTTGATGATTAAATCGCCGTTTTTCGCGTAAATATCATGAAGTGAGGTTCTTCCGGCTATTCTCTCAGCAATTCCAATCATAACTTTCCCTTCGCTGAGTAACGGGTGAATGCAGATGCCCTTATCAGTTCCGCAGTCGTGTTCGGTTATGATTAAGTCCTGCGAAACGTCAACGAGCCTTCGGGTTAAGTAACCTGATTTTGCCGTTCTTAACGCCGTATCAGCAAGTCCCTTTCGTGCGCCGTGAGTCGAGATGAAATATTCAAGCATGTTCATCCCTTCTCTGAAATTGGCCGTAATCGGGTAATCAATCGTTTTTCCCGTCGGGTCAGCCATAAGTCCGCGAATGCCCGCCATTTGTCCCATCTGACCGAGTGAGCCTCGTGCTCCGCTTTCAACCATCATACGGACGGGGTTATCCTCGCTCATGTGCTCTTTTATCTTGTCCGCAACATCTTTAGTGGCTTGTGCCCAAAGTTTGCTCTTCTGGTCAAGATATTCATCATAAGTCAATAATCCCATCTCGTAGCTCTCTTTAGCAACGCTGTCTTCGGCTTCTGTTACGCTGACGATCTCGGCTTTCTCGTCGGGAATTCTTACGGCCTGAACTCCGAAACTTATTCCCGAACGTGCGGCCCAGTGATAGCCCAGCGATTTAATCTCATCAAGCATTGTAACAACTCCGGGCCTGTCGACTTTATCATAAGCATCATCAAGAAGACGGCCGATTTTCTTTTTGTCGAGCTGTTCATTCACGAAACGCAAAACTTTAGCAATTCGATTGTTGAACATTACGCGTCCCGGACTTGTCTCAAAGAACACAATACGCGGCTCACCTTCAACCGAAGCAAAATCATTCACAATCTTTGCTTCATTATTAAACGTGTATTTGCGTCTGCCCTTTGGATGTCCCCATGCCTCCGGATTTTCCTTGAGCCAAATTCGCGCGTTGACGTGAACTGTCCCGTGTGAAATCGCCGACAAAACGTCGTCAATATCCGAGAAATGCATTCCCTCACCTTTGAGGCCCGCTCGCATGTCTGTAAGATAGTAAACGCCTAAAACTATATCCTGCGTCGGTGTAACAACAGGACGGCCGCTTGCTGGTGAGAGTAAGTTATTCGCCGACAACATCAACAATCTGGCTTCAGCCTGAGCTTCGATGCTCAACGGAACGTGTACAGCCATCTGGTCGCCGTCGAAGTCAGCGTTGAATGCCGTACAAACCATCGGATGAAGACGAATTGCCTTGCCTTCCATTAATACAGGCTCGAATGCTTGAATGCCTAATCTGTGAAGTGTCGGAGCGCGGTTCAGCATGACTGGATGATCTTTGATGATATTCTCCAGAATTTCCCAAATTTCGCCGCCGCCCTTTTCGATTTTACGTTTAGCGTTCTTGACGTTCGGAGCTTTTCCGCCTTCAACGAGACGACGAATTACAAACGGTTTGAAGAGTTCCAGAGCCATTTGCTTAGGAAGTCCGCATTGATAAATCTTCAGCTGAGGGCCAATTACGATGACCGAACGCCCGGAATAGTCTACGCGCTTACCCAGCAAGTTTTGACGGAAACGCCCCTTTTTGCCGCGTAACAAGTCAGTCAAGCTCTTCAACGGACGATTGCCCGCACCAAGTACAGCCTTACCAACTCGGCCGTTATCGATAAGGGCATCAACGCACTCTTGCAGCATTCTCTTTTCGTTCCTGATTATGATTTCCGGAGCGTTTAAGTCTTGCAATTTCTTCAACCTGTTATTCCTGTTGATTACTCGGCGATATAAATCGTTAAGGTCGCTCGTCGCAAAACGTCCGCCGTCCAACTGAACAAGCGGCCTCAAATCAGGCGGAATTACGGGTAAAACGGTTAATATCATCGATTGCGGCTTTGAGTCGCTCTTCCTGAAGTCCTCGACAACTTGAAGACGCTTGATTAATTTTCGTTTCTTCTGGCCCGTCGTATCAGCAATCTGTTCACGTAAAGAATCCGCGAGCAAGTCCAAATCCAACTTGTTAATCAACGCTAAAACTCCGTCAGCTCCAATTCCGGCCTCGAATTTCTCATCATATTTACGGCACAAATTCTGCTGATGCTCAAAAATTACGTCGCCTTGATTAAACGGTGAACTTCCCGGCTCAATTACTAACTGGCTCGGATCATCAATGACTTTCTCGTAACGCATAACCTTGAAGCGTCCCGGATATCTTTGCTCGACAAAAGTCAATTCGCTTCTGGACAAAACTTCACCTTTAGCATAAGGGAGTTTCACGGCGGCAGTTACGATGAATGCTTCGTTGTTGCCAATTTTCGCGCGCTTGTCGTCGTCTCCGGCTTTCGACATCGGGACAATCTGACCGGCTTTAAGCCCTAAATCGTCGTCGTCCTCGCTGATAATGTAAGCAGGTTCGGCCTTCAAGCTCTCGTCGCCGTAATCAGTCTTGTATTTCGCGAGCTGCTGAGCTGTGAGTAAATCGCCGACATCAACAGGAACATTTTCAATCCCCTCAAGCTGGAATGCGTCCTCATACTGGAAATTTTCGCTGTCGTAATGCGTGTGAATTTTAAGCTCACTCTCGAATATTACCGCACCTTTCGGAGCAATATCCGGACGGCTTGACGCGATAATCTTAAATCCCTTTTCAGTCTTCTTTGACGGAGCAAAATAAATTACTCTCTCTAAATCCTTCGCTGTCGTTCCAAGCAGAAGGCTCAAACGTCCGGGAATTCCCTTCAAGTACCAAATATGCACGACAGGAACGGCCAAATCAATATGTCCCATTCTTTCACGGCGAACTCGGTTATCAGTAACTTCAACGCCGCAATTCTCGCACTTTATGCCTTTGAACTTCGGACCTGAACGCTTATATTTTCCGCATTTGCATTCATAGCTTCTTGTGGGGCCGAAAATTTTCTCACAGAACAATCCATCCGTCTCCGGGCGTAATGTCCTGTAATTTATCGTCTCAGGCTTCAGAACTTCTCCGTTTGAAATTTCGTGTATCCTCTCAGGAGTTGCAAGTTTTATCCTAACCCCTGTAATCTCTTTTCTCTTTGCCAAAGTTTAATTTTCCCCCTCTCCGTCAGTGTCAATACTCATCAATTCTTCCTCGCTCGGTTCAGCATCAAAAAGTTCTGCAATGCTCGGCGCGGCTTCCTGTGTCATAATTTCGGGTATCAAGTCCGAAAAGTCCGAAGTTTCGCCGGGCTCTTCCTCTTGAACCTGCTGAGTTTTACGGCTCTTGCGCTGTTTTCGTGGAGCTGAGAATATCTCAGGCGATTTTCCAGTGAATACCGGCCTGTCGTCGTCCTCAATCGGAATATCCCCATGTGAACCGTCATCAAATTTCACGTCAACATCAAGCCCCAACCCTTGCAACTCCTTCACAAGAACCCTGAAACTCTCAGGAACTCCGGGCTTAACGAGGCTTTGACCTTTCACGATGCGTTCATATGTCTTGTCTCTTCCTCTGATGTCGTCGGACTTAACCGTCAAGATTTCCTGTAAGACGTTAGCGGCTCCGTAACCTTCAAGCGCCCAAACTTCCATTTCTCCGAAGCGCTGACCTCCGAACTGGGCTTTTCCTCCTAATGGCTGTTGGGTAATCAAGCTGTACGGTCCTGTTGAACGTGCGTGAATTTTGTCGTCGACTAAGTGATTGAGCTTCAACATATACATGCATCCAATCGTAACTTTCTTATCCATTGGCCGGCCGGTTCTGCCATCACGAACTGTGATCATTCCGTCTTCGGTCAAGTCTTTATATTTCGTGGCGGCGATTTTCTTCATCTCGTCAAAGATTTCATTCTCATTGGCTCCCTCGAAAACTGGAGTTGAGACATGCCAACCGTTATTTAACGCGACAAATCCCATAATCGTCTCCAAAACCTGGCCTAAGTTCATTCGGCTGGGAACTCCCAAAGGATTTAAGACGACATCAACCGGCGTTCCATCTGGTAAATAAGGCATATCCTCAACCGGCAAAATTCGACTGACAACGCCTTTATTCCCGTGTCGTCCGGCCATCTTGTCGCCAACCGTGATTTTTCTTCGCTGAGCAACGTAAACTTTCACCGAGTCCGTAACTCCTGAGCCTAAATCGGGATTGCTCTTTCTGTCCATGTGCTTAATCGCTACAACTTTTCCCCATGAACCGTTTGGAAGTTTCAGGGAATTATCGCGGACTTCACGGGCTTTTTCACCGAAGATTGCGCGTAATAATTTTTCTTCGGGGGTCTGGTCGCTTTCACCTTTGGGCGTAACTTTTCCGACGAGAATATCTCCAGCGCTGACTTCTGCACCAACGCGGATAATCCCGTCATCGCCTAAATCCCGCAACATATCCTCGCCGACGTTCGGAATATCGCGGGTAATCTCTTCAGCTCCGAGTTTTGTCTCGCGCGCTTCGATTTCATACTCTTCAATATGTATAGATGAAAATTTATCGTCCTTAACGAGATTTTCACTGAGCAAAATTGCGTCTTCAAAGTTGTAGCCTTCCCAAGGGACGAATGCGACTAAAACGTTGTGGCCTAAAGCAAGTTCGCCGTTCTCGATTGCTTGACCGTCAGCGATGATGTCGCCTTTCACAACTTCTTCGCCTTTATGGACAAGCGGGCGCTGATGAATTAATGTAGATTGATTTGAACGTCTGAACTTGATTAAGTCGTAAGTTCTCTCACGGCCTTTGCTGTTTTTGATTTTTATCTTGTCGGAGTCAACGTATGTAACAGTTCCGCCCTCTCTTGCTGAGACACACGAGCCGGAATCCTTCGCTATTCTGTGTTCAATTCCAGTGCCGACAATCGGAGCTTCCGGAACAAGAAGAGGTACAGCCTGCCTCTGCATGTTTGAGCCCATCAATGCACGGTTAGCGTCGTCATGCTCAAGGAAGGGGATTAACGCGGTCGACGGCGAAACGATTTGACGCGGCGAAACGTCCATATAGTCAACCGTATCCGTTGGAACCGTGATAATCTCGTCGGCGTGTCTCGTTGGGCAGCTGTCTCCGGCTATGGTGATTTCGTCGTCCTCAAGTTTGGTGCTGGCCATTGCGACATAGCTTTTATCCTCGTCGTCAGCTGAGAGCAGCACAACTTCATCCGTCAATTTTCCATCTTTAACTTTTCTTCGTGGTGTAACAAGAAATCCGTGATCGTTAATGCTCGCGTAAGTCGTCAGCGATGAAACAAGCCCGATGTTCGGTCCTTCAGGTGTCTCAATCGGACAAACTCGCCCGTAATGCGTGTAATGAACGTCCCTCGCTTCAAAGCCCGCTCTTTCACGGCTCAATCCTCCAGGTCCAAGCGCAGAAAGTCTTCTTCTATGTGTAACTTCTGCCAGCGGGTTAGTCTGGTCCATGAACTGGGATAATTGGCCGGAACCGAAAAATTCACGCAGACACGCTGAGATTGGACGGACATTAATTAATTCATGGCCCGTAACTTCGTCAAGATTGGGGATTGTCGTCATTCTCTCGCGTACAATTCTTTCCATTCTGAGAAGGCCAATTCTCACCTGGTTTTGCAGCAATTCTCCGATTGAACGAACTCGGCGATTTCCTAAGTGGTCAATGTCATCGCTGATTTTGTCCTCGTTTTTCATCGCAAACATCTCTTTGATTATTGCGACGACATCATCAAGGGTTAAAAGTCTTTCGTCCTCCGAGACATCCATATTGAGACGACGATTTAATTTATAGCGTCCAACCCTGCCGAGTGTATAACGTCTTGGGTCCTGCAGTAACCCTCTGAAGTAATCCCTTGCGTTCTCAATCCTTGCGAGTTCATTAGGCCGTAACCTTCTGAAAATGTCTTGAATTGCCTCGTCAGGATTTCTCGTTTTGTCTTTGTCGAGAGTTCGGGCGAGTGCAGTGTCCATGTCATAAACGAGAATTTGACCTTTATCATCAGATTCATATAATTTCGCGAGTTTTTCCTCGTCGATTAATGAACCTTTTGCGACGATTAAGTCTCCGGTCTCGTCGTTGGCGTAATAATCTTCAGCGGCCATAAATCCCCTGAGTTCATCCTCAAACGCTTTGTACGTCGTGCCTATACCTAGAAGCTCCAGAATTTCAGCGTTGTTCTTCGCGCCAAATGCTTTGAGTAATAAAGTTATGGGCAGTTTCTTTCTGTTGTCGATATTTGCGGAGATTACTTCCTTCTCGGATTCCGGCATTGCAAAATCAAGCCAAGCTCCTCTGTCCGGAATTAATTTTGCCGAACATGAATCCCCTGAATGTGTAAAATAAATTCCTGCCGAACGTGCAAGCTGATTGATTACGACACGTTCAGTCCCATTTATAATGAAAGTTCCTCGCTCAGTCATTACGGGAAAATCACCGAGAAATATTTCTTTGGCTTCCTTCCTGACCTGAGTTTTCGTGTTCGTGAGCCTTATTGTCGCTTTAATCGGTCGTGCCCACGTTTTATCTTTTTGTCGTGCTTCTTCCTCTGATATTTTAGGTTTGTCAATTGAGTAACTTACAAATTCAAGTGCATAATTCCCGTCGTAACTTTCAATCGGAAAAACTTCTTCGAGCAATTCTTGAAGTCCTTGTGATTTTCGTTCTTCGGGAGCCATATTGTCCTGATAAAACCATTGATACGATGCTCGCTGTACCTCGATCATATCGGGCATACTCGTAACGTCATGTGCGCGTCCGAAGGTGTAACGTTTTCTATCTTTACTGATTGGAACAAATTCAGGCATTTAGAACCTCCCATGTTAGGCAGTGCTGCAGCAAAAATCCAGACAAAGCCGCAGCCATGCTACAGTCTGGTTTGCTTTTTTGAGCAATAACGCATGATAACAAAAGGGCATAATCATGTCAAGCCAACATGACCATACCCCGTTAAATTTCTTAGCGTATTCGTGATTAATATTTCTTAAAGATGGTGCCCGATAGAGGACTCGAACCTCCACGAACTTGCGCCCACTAGAACCTGAATCTAGCGCGTCTACCAATTCCGCCAACCGGGCAATAGATTAATTAACGAGAAAATATTTTATCAGCGTATAAATTTTTTGCAAGTCCGAAATAAAGTCCCGCCACAAAAATAGAACGTGTTATATTTTTACGATAAAAAATTTCGCATGCCAATATTAAGGCTTTTTGCGTACAATTATTGCTCCGGGAACGAACACGCACATATCCATCTCACGTTTAATTTTCTGGATATTCTTCGGCAGATGCTTAAAGTGATATGAATTTTCCTCAGGGTTGCGATCCGGTGCCCAGCGTAAAATTTTGCTCAAATCATGCATGTATTCACTGAACGGCTGAGAGTCTAAAACTTTCGGAGGATACGCAGGAAAAGCCCCAAGACAGCCGCACTCTAAATCTTCGACAACGTAAAAGCCTCCCGGACTGACTAAATCCCAGAATAGCTCAAAAGAACGCCGCTGATCTCCCCAAGCGTGAGAGGCATCATCAAGAATGATAAACGCGTTCCCTCCGGTTGAAGCCTTAAGCGTCTCGAATGTCTCAGTTGATGTAGCATCGCCGATAACTATATGAATGCGCTCGGTCTCGTGGCGTTTAGCGTTTTCGTCGAGGTCAACGCCGTAAATCTGAGCCGAAGGGAAATATTTCTCCCATGTCCGAAGTGAGCCGCCTTCAGCACAGCCGAACTCAATCAATGAAAATTTCTCAGCTCTGAACGAATGAAAGAGAAAATCATAATGCCTCAAGTAATCATGAGACATGCTAATTCTCGTATTACCGGCAATCACAGAAGATTTATCCGTGTTCTCAAGAAATCCGTACTTGTCTAAAATACTTCCCTGTTCTGAAACAATCCGCTCAATCTTGGCTTTCGTATCCCCAATGTCAATATAATGTCCACCCCAGCGGCTGGCAATGTAACTCAAAACTTTTTTGAACATGATGGGATTCACTCCTGAATTTGTAAATAAAAAATTGCCCCACCGCAAAAGTTACGATAGAGCAAATTTCTTCCTGATTGATTATATGTATATGTGATGAAAAATTTAGAAGGGGTTGCGAAGACACAAAAGTTGCCACAAGGCACAAGGCACTATAGCGGCTAAAAATCAACTGTATCAATCCCCTTTCTTATGTATTTGTCCGTAATGAATTGCAAGCATTATAGCACAGTGTATAATTTCTCTCATTCCTAAAATATTTTATTCGGAGTGTGATTAAATCTTGAAACTCGTAGTAATTGGAACCGGATATGTCGGACTCGTAACTGGAACTTGTCTCGCACGTTATGGAAATAATGTAGTCTGTGTTGACGTAAATCAAGAACGCGTTGAAACGTTAAAGAAGGGAATTGTTCCGTTTTACGAGCCCGGCCTTGAAGAGATGATGACACGAAACATGCGCGAGGGCCGTTTATCATTCACAACGTCAACCGCCGAAGCCTTAATCGAAGCAGAAGCATGTTTTATTTGCGTCGGAACTCCTCAGGCTCCGGACGGAAGCGCAAACATGAAATACATCCAGAGTGCCGCTCACGACATAGGCTCAGGAATGGCCGGAGATTTGCTCGTAATCGTGAAATCAACCGTCCCGGTCGGAACAAACAAAATGGTACGTTCAATCGTCCAAGAAGAACTTGACGCGAAAAAAGCATCTCACAAATTATTCATGGCCTCAAACCCTGAGTTTTTACGTGAAGGCTCATCACTCACTGACTTTCTCGAACCTGACAGAGTTATTATCGGCGTTGACAGCCCGGAAGCTCAGAAAATTTTCACTCAGCTTTATTCGTTCCTTGAACCGTCGAAATTATTATTCATGGATACAGCCTCAGCCGAAATGTCGAAATATGCTGCTAATGCTATGCTCGCAACAAGAATTTCATTCATGAACGAGATGGCCGGAATTTGTGAGCACGTTGGAGCTAACGTTGAGAACGTGAGACGAGGAATAGGCTTAGACGAACGAATTGGCAAAAAATTTCTCAACGCTGGATGCGGTTACGGCGGATCATGTTTTCCGAAAGATGTAAGAGCTTTGCGGGATTTTGCTAGGGCGGCAGGCTACGAACCTCAAATTTTGACGGCTGTTGATGACGTAAACGAACGCGCGAAAAAATCAATGTTTGCTAAACTCTCGGCCAAGTTTGACACATTAGAAGGAAAAACTATTGCCGTTTGGGGATTAGCTTTCAAGCCGAAAACTTCAGACACTCGCGAAGCTCCGGCACACGTTTTAATTCGTTCACTTCTCGAAGCCGGAGCTCACATTCAGGCGACAGATCCCCGCGCAATCGACGAGACGCGCTCAGTTTTGGGTGAACACAGGGGGCTTGTCTACATGACGGACATTTACGACGCTGTGAATAATGCCGATGCCCTTGCAGTTATGACGGAATGGGACATCTACAGACAGCCAGACTTCGCACGAATGAAAAACTTGATGTCCAGAGCCTTAATCATAGATGGGAGAAATTTATATTCACTCGACGAGATGAAACAGCGCGGATTTGAGTATATTTCAATAGGGAGGCCGGAAGTTTGAGAAAAATTTTTTCGTTGCTATTCGTGTTAATTCTTGCTTCATGTGCTTCTTGCGCGGATATTGCCGGGCTTGAACGTGAGGCGTTAATCCTTCGTGTTGAGCTTAACAGATTAGGGAGTTCCGGAGATCCTTTCGAGCGTGAGGCGATTTTGCAGAAGATTACGGATAAGTGCAAGGGGACGGAAGAGGCCGAAGCGGCTTATTGGGATTTGGCGGATTTGTATCTTGACGGTTTTCCTGAGGAGATGAGACAGGAAGCTCGCGAAATGCTTGAACTCTGCCTGAAAAATTATCCGAAGTCAAATCGTTCATTGCTTGTGAAATGCAGGCTTGTAGATCTATATGACGCGAAAGACGCAAGACGTAAAGAGTTGATACGACAGCTTCAGAATGAGAATGCTCTGCCCAGTCTCATACGCTCAAAGCTGAATTAATGAAATGGGTAAAAATGCCGTATTAATTTTTTGCAATGTTTAATTGACAAAGAAAATTCACGGTGTAAAATGTTTATTGCAGTTCTGCGTGTATTACTTAGTCTTAATATTTATACAAATATTCCGAAAGGAGTTTTACTAGTTATGAAGAAGTTTTTAGCGTTATTCGTAGTAGTTTTAATGCTTGCGTTTGCAGGAAGTGCTTTTGCGGCAGATTCAGACGGTGGACATACAAATCCTACCCAGCCCGTTGAGCAGAAAACAGAGACCGAGACGGTACAAAACGTTATAGTTGTTAATGAGCAGTATCAGGTCAACGTTACTACAGAGGCTGTAACAAACAATGTAAGCACCACGACGGCGACTCAAGTTGAAAACCAGATGAGCAGTATCACTTCATTGTTAGGGAAAGGCAGTTCGAGTTCGACACTTGTCGATAACACAACTACGGTTACTCTGACCACCACATATACTGCGGCACAGACTGCGGCTAGAATGCAGCAAGCATCAGGCGGAACCAGACAGGCAATCGGCAGCATGCCTTCATTCGGTGCCACACAAACCGGTCCTATGGCAATGATTTTGCCCACGTTTAACCCAGTTTATTATGGCATGAAGTTATTCTTAAACCTCTTCGGACGCGGTAAATTAGGCGGCGGCAGTGTTTCCTCAGCGGCAACTGGTACGGTAACCGGCGACGATAGCGATGCAGTGTTCCTGAACAGCAATGGCGAAATCATTACTACAGTTCCTGACGGAAGCAACGGAGAGGTAGCGGGCCAAGTTACAGCGGTTGCTTACGTTGAAGCCGGCGAGGAATATGACCCTATCCTTTCAGTTAATAAGGCTGAGGCAGATGCTGCAGAAATTCCTACACAAACTGTAGATTCAGTAACGTATAATGACATTACTTATGAGCCTGTAGAAGAGCCTGATACTCCCAGCGGCGGCTCACTCGGAAGCTCAGGCGGTGGATGCTCAGCGGCAGGATTTGGAGCACTTGCGCTTGCTTTACTTGGTGGATTAATCGCACGCAAAAAGTAATATAAATCGCAGAACAATTTAACAAGTAATACTTTCATCCTTCCTGTTCGAGAG
>JAFTCP010000060.1 GCA_017454625.1 Synergistaceae bacterium | reverse complement strand
TGTTTCATGTCATCAGGAGAGACGTAAATTAAAATTTGGTTCTTGTCGCTGAGACGTGATAATAATTCCGATAAAACGCTGTCGATTGTGTCAGGATTAAGCTCAACCTGTCTATGAAGCATCCTCCGCAACATTTCCGTCCAGACGCGTATCATTCTGGGTTGATTGAGACTGACGAGCTCAGAAAAATTCGCCTCTAACTTTTTCCCGACGTTCTCAATAACTCCGGCCAATCCCGAAAACTTTTCGAGATATTCACGTTCGACTTCCTCGCGCGCTTTCGCTAACCCCTCTTCGTAACCCCTGATTTGTCCCTCACTAATCGCGGCTTCTCGTGCTTTATCAGCAACCATCTTAGCATTGGCCTGAGCTTCACTCTCCAGCTTCTTTTTTCGGCGTTCGTAATCCGCTTTAATCCCGCCGATCTCGCTTTCAAGTTTATTTTTAGCTTCCGTGAGTTCAAGATTATTGACTTCAGCGTTGCTTAGGCTGTTAGTGAGCGCGACAATCTGAGCCGATAACTCCTCAATCTCCTTTTGATTAGCGGGCGGCATATTAACCTGAACTTTCGGGGCTGGAGCTTTCGGAACTGACGGCGAAACTTTTTCGGGTTTTCCTGCTCTCTGCTCCGGAGGCTTGGTTCCGTCATTCTTGATTTCACTTTCGAGTATTCCAATTTTGACGGCCTGAGGGAGAAGCCTAACAGTCCTTAATACTCTTTGATGTGCAAGACCGTTAGACAATCATATCGTCTCCTCCGCCCGAAGCAATTACGATCTCGCCTTTTTCTTCAAGTCCGCGAATGACATTAACAACTTTTTGCTGGGCTTCTTCAACGTCCTTAACCCGTACAGGTCCCATGAAGTCCATATCTTCCTGTAACATTTCGGCGGCACGCTTTGACATATTCCGGAAGTATTTTGTCTTGAGGTCTTCGGTTGCTCCCTTAAGCGCAAGACTAAGCTCCTTCAAGTCAACTTCACGCAGCACTCTCTGAAGCGCTCTGTCATCAAGTCTCATGCTGTCTTCAAACACGAACAATCTCTTCTTGATTTCCTCTGCAAGTTCCGGGTCATTTTCTTCGAGATATTCCATGATGTTACGTTCAGTTGCTCGGTCTGTGCTGTTGACAATCGCGACGACTGCATCAATTCCTCCTGCAACGGTGAAGTCCTGACCCATTACGGTGCTCAATTTACGCTCTAACACTCTTTCAACCTCCCTCAGAACTTCCGGAGTAATTCTGTCCATGTTAGCAATTCTCTTTGTAACGTCAGCTTGCAAAATCGGATTAAGCCCGCTCAAGATCATAGCTGCCTGGTTAGGCTCAAGATACGAGAGAATTAACGCGATAGTCTGCGGGTGTTCGTTCTGGATAAAGCCAAGTATCTGGCCTGCGTCTGTATGTCTCATGAAATCGAACGGCTTGACCTGCAAACTTGCGGTAATTCTTGCGAGTAAACTTTGTGCTCTCTCCGGGCCGAGAGCTTTTTCGAGAACATCACGTGCATATTCGACACCTCCACGCGCCATGAACTCACGAGCCATCAGGATTTCTTGAGCTTCCTTCAGGACTGCGAGCTTAACATCAGGCGTAACCTTTCTTAAATTTGCAATTTCGAGCGTGATTAACTCAATCGTAGAATCATCCAACTTTTTATAAACTTCAGGAGCAACTTCACTCCCAAGCGAGACCATCAATACCGCAATTTTTTCACGGCCCGATAATCCTTTTTCTCCTCCGCTTTCTTCTTTTTTAGGCGGCATAAAGTCAACTCCTTCTTAAACATGAAGATTTTTACGTGTGAGAATTTATTATACTATTTCAATCATATTCTGACAGTTTTACTAATTAGGCATTTAACAGGTTATAATAATTCAACATTTTCATTTTACGATTTTACGGAGGAATATCGACTTGTCTCTGAGAAAAGGCCTGATAATATTTATATTGCTAGCTTTCGGAATGGGAGCATTAATAATTTTCCGAAGCGTTGACAATCAAACTATTCATTCGCTTTTAGCCGCTAATAAATTCAAGTTGTTACTCGCGCTTCTTGTCGTATTCTGCGCGTGGATATGTGATGCCGGGAGGTTCTGTGCTCTGGCGTTTGCCGCTCATGAAAGAGTTTCGTTTCCATTGGGAATTGTCTTAACATGGTTAAATTATTTCGGAAGTGCCGTAACTCCGATGCAGTCAGGAGGCGGTCCGTTCCAAGTTTACGCGTTATACAAGAAGGGAATTCCTGTAGGCAAGGGAATAGCGATTACGTTAATGCGAACGATGCTGACGATATTAATTCTCACTCTTGCAGTTCCGGCGGCGTTATTCTTTGATCCGAATATGCTTGAAGGAAGTAAATTTCTCGAAGGGTTAGTGTTTTACGTCTTCATTGTAATTCTGGCGACTTGGGCGTTCGTAATCTTCACAATCATGAAACCCGACATAATCAAGAAACTTGCGAGAATGGTCGTAATGTGGCTGAGACGATTTAACATCATGAACTCGAACAGAATGGTGATAAAAATTTTCGCTTGGCTTGACCGTGAAATTGACAATTACATTCTGAACTTCAGATTAGCTTTCAACACGGGAAAATCTTGGCTTGTCCTTGCTGTAATTCTCTCAGTCCTGCATTTGCTCTCACTCTTTACAGTTTTACCAGTCCTGATGTCAGCTGTAGGCTTGCCGTTCAGATATTCCCAGACAATCGCAGTTCAGGCCGTATTCATGTTCATATTATACTTCGTGCCTACGCCGGGAGCTTCTGGAGTTGCTGAAGGAGGAGGAGCTTTGCTTTACTCAATCTTGATGCCGGAAAATATGGCGGGAATAATGTCGATAATATGCCGATTTTTCACGGATTACATTTCAATCTTCATGGGAGTAATTGTTGTGATAAAGATGCTCGGCTGGGGAGTAAGTGAGGACTTGCATAAGGGCGTGAAACCTGAGGATGCGTGAGAAAATGCGTGAATGGATATTCAAGATGCGCGGGGGACTATGGACGTTATTATTTATCGCGATTTTGTTCATGGTCAGGAAGTCAACGCCTAATACAATTTTTCTCTCGTTAATGATAATTTTTCTCGGCCAATTATGGCGATGCTGGGCGGCGGGTTCAATCGGACTTTACAGGGGCGAGAACGTCAAAGCCTTAAAACTTGCGACAACCGGGCCTTATGCTTTGATGCGAAACCCTTTATACTTCGGAAATTTCATTATCGGCTTAGGCTGGAGCATTATTGCCGGAAAATTTGCTGTGATAATCTTCTGCGTGAGCTTCTACATTCTCTATGTGATTGTGATTATTCCTCATGAAGAAAATTTTTTGCGTGGGAAATTCGGACAAGAATATGAAGAGTATTGCGAGCGAGTAAAACGATTTTTCCCTGTTAAGCTGAACATGGAGGACTTACGGGGAAACTTCGACGTGAATATCATAATGAAGAGCGAAATTCACACGATAACTTCAACAATAATCGGCACGTTAATAATAATCGGCGTGTCTATGTGCTATTCTTAATGAATAAGTTTCTTAGGTCAGGCCGAACACAAAGGACTTACGAAGAAATGTTGACATGAATATAATCATGAAGAGCGAATTTCACACAATAATCGGCGTGTCTTTATGTTATGCTTGATTAATAATTTTCCCGGCCAGGCTGAACATGAAAAATTTGCGAAAAATTTCAACTATAACCAACACGACAATAATAATTGGCGTATCTTTATGCTATACTTGATTGCTTTGATAAATAGGACAAAGGAGGCATGAGAAAATCAATGTGCAAAAATCAAAACGAGCTGCCTAAACCTGAGACTGACAGCAAAAAACGGAGGAGCAAAAAGGAAGTTACGATTAACGAGCTGTTAAATGCAATTTCGGACGGCGAATATCCGCAGTATATTCTTGAAGCTGCCGAGACCGTCAAAGAATGGATGAACGACATGATGAAAAAACGTGAGGAACCTGACGATGACATGGACATATTCGCGGCACTTTTCGGTGATGGTTTCGAGGACGAGAGAGGACTGGGAGAATTATTTGAGCGAATGAATGCCCTTAAGGACTTTGCTGACGTAATTCCAGGCGCGAACGATAAAGCCGGAAAACCTGACACAATAATAATCAGCCTCACTCCGTCGGATTATGAGAGCGGGTTACGTTCTGCGATTGACTATGCTGCCGTGTTCAACAAGCAAAATTGCCAAAGAGTTTGGATTATCAGCGACACTTACATACTCGATGAAGTTATGAAGTTTACGCCTCACGTTGATGCGCTCGCCGAGAAGGGAATAACTTTGAGATTTCTTCTTGTAACTCCTTGGGGCTGGGTTGAGCTTCCTTTGAGCGGAACGACGGTATCGAAAAATCAGTTCGTCTGGAAATCAATCGAAGAGAAGACGAAACGCCGAACAAAAAAGCAATGAGATTGAAGCAGTAAAAATTTTTTCAGCAGGTTTAGTTGTGATGATTGGCCTGCTGATTTATTTTTTACGCCTGAAATTTCAGCCTCATTTGATACCAGACAGCTCCGCCGTGATTTGACTCGCTAATTCCCTCGCTGACAAATCCGAACTTTGCGTAATAATTCACTTTCTCAGCCTTGCAAGTCAACACTAAGCCTTTACGTCCATGTTCGTGAGCGTCATGAATTGCACGTGTGATTAATTCTCCGGCGTAACCGTGATTGCGATATTCAGGAAGTGTATTAACTCCGAAAATCATTTGCCAATTTCCCGTCTCGGCGTGAAGTTCAGGATGAGAATACATGTAATCCGTCAAGTCTTCATCATTAACGACTGGGCCATCAACGAACGAGATTAATTTTTTGCCGTCGAACATTAACCAGAAGTGAGATGCGTAAAATTTTAACCTTCCCTCGAATTGCTCACGAGTTGCCGCCTCAGAAACAGGAAAACACTTTGCTTCAACTTCAGCGATTGCGTCAAGGTCATCAAGAGTTGCTGTTCGTATTATCATTTTACCTAACTTCCTTTACGATTGCCATTAAGCGTTTCACTCTTTCGGGGTCGATTGGGTTATGAGTTTCTCCGTTTTGCTTGAAGTACGTCCCGACGATTGCGCCGTCAGCGATTGAGATTTGTTCGCGGCAATTTTCGTCATTCATTCCAGCTCCGACGATTAAAGGAAAATTACCGAGAACTTCACGGAACAACTTTATTTTCTTAATATCCGTGCTCTCGCCTGTTGCTGCTCCTGTTACGACGACGGCATTACAGCGATATTTGCCGATTAATAAATCTTCCTCAACAGTTCTTCCGGATTTAACAGGCTGATACTTGAAGCGAACTCCTCCGAGTAAGAACGCTGAAGAATTTTTGCGAAGTCCGGCCAATTTACGAGAAAAAATTTCGTCTTGTTTTTGTGTCAAATGTCCGCAGACTGAATCAATCTGAATGAATGCCGCGTTGTATTCACGAGCAAGCGAGAAGGCAAGTTCAGAGTTTCCCAGAATATTAACGCCGTAAATTTTTCCCGAATACTGAGAGCTTAAATATTCCAGTGCCCAAGCGCAGTCGTCAGCTGTGCCGTAATAATTCTCGACTAAGACAGCATCAACACCATTTGCATACATCGTTTCAATCTCACGTTTTGCCAAGTCATGAACATTTTCTTGAGTAAAGCCGTTCAGGTGAAGCATCCCGATAATCGGCTTGTCTATATGAAAAGTGTCAATAATTTTCTCGTTCAATCTTAAAGCCTCCTGTTCTTATTGCGGGGAAAAATGGAACTTCACAACTTCCCGCTTGTTTATGTGTAATCTTTCTCACGTTATTATTGTTACAAATTTCGGTTTACGTGCAAAAATTTTCTCGCTCATTTGGGAAAAGATTATAACAAAAAATCCCTCTGAGGTTTTGCTTCAAAGGGACTTATTATATTCGTGAAATTTATGGTGCGGAGGGGGAGAATCGAACTCCCACGACACTATAATTGGCCACAAGATCCTTAGTCTTGCGCGTCTACCAATTCCGCCACCCCCGCACTGAAAGGGTGAGGCATGACAAGAAAGAATTATACACTTGAATTTTTCTGCGTCAAGTTAATTTGCCCTAAGAAAGTCAAGAACTTTTTCCCTGAAAATTTTATAGTAAGGCTTCTCCATCATCATCGCGTGAGCCGCACCGTCGATAATCTCAAGTCGCGAGTTCTTGTCGGGCAGAGTGTCAAAGGCTTCCTTGCAGAGTTCCGGAGAAACATAATCATCTTTTGAGCCGGCAATCAACAGCACAGGCATTTTGAGTCCAGCCGTCGGGATTAATCGTTTGTCGGGAGCTACGAGCAAATCCCTTCTACCTCCGTTAGGGCTTGAATCCCTATCATAACGCCAGCAATTTGATTGAAACGCGTTCACAACTTCAGGCTCGACGATGTCATAATTAATGCTTCCGTCCGAATTAACCTGAAAATCTCCGGCCGCATGAACCCAAGTGTTATGATTGAAAGCCGTCTTGACCTCAATATCGCCGAGTCCTGCAACTATGGGAGCATAAAGCACAAGTTTCTTCACGAGTTCAGGATATTTCGCCGCAAATCTTCCGGAAGTTACTGTTCCCCAGCTCCAGCCGAGAACGTTTAAGCTCTTGCGTCCGCTCTTGTCGAGAATTAACATCACAGCAGCATGAATATCTTCGGCGGCATAATCCGAGTTCGGCAAAAATCCGTCGTCAACTTCCTGTGAGCTTCCATAGCCAGCAATGTCCAGCATCCAGACTTTGAAGCCGTTCCGTGCGAAAAATCTTGCGAGGCTGTAATCCTTAACATCAACGTCAAATTCATGTGATGAGTACGTGAGGCCGTGAACGAGCAATAAAGGTTCTCCGTCTGTGCCGAAACTTTCAAGGTGAAGTTTATAGCCGTTACGTTCAAGCGGGACAACTTCACGTGAAATTCCTGCAAACGAGACCGAAGCAAGAATGAGGACAAAAATTAATGCCGCAAAAAGTTTTATCTTTCTCAAAGTTAAGACCTCCTGAAAAAATTTTTGAGTTATTATAATGCATATAAAATTTTTATGACTGGAGGAATTTTCTTACATGCTCAAATTTTTATCATTAACTTTGCTTATTGCACTTACGTTTTCACCGGCCTGTTACGCTTCGATTAATGCGGTCTCGCTCGTCGACGTTCAGGGTGAAAGTGATACCGGGCTTCTAATCGGAGCAGCTGACGACCAGAAGGCTCAATTTTTCCCCAATGGCAAAATGAACAGCCAGATACTTGCATTTTACGTTAACGGCGTTCTCTATGACGCTGGACTTCGAGACGGACATATTGCGGCTCAGCTTGAGAAGAATAACGTGAAGCCTGCTGATGTCAAAACAATCTTAATGACGCATTTACACCCTGATCATTTCGGCGGATTATTGACACCTGAGGGCGAAAAGCAGTATCCCAACGCTGAAGTTTTCGTGTCGAAGCCGGAGCTTGCGTACTGGGTTGATGAGCTGAAGAATGAGAACGTAATTAACTCGTTGAAGCCCTATAAATATAACACGTTCTATTTTGGTGATGAAGTTGTGCCGGGAGTTCGTGCAATCGACACAATCGGACATACTCCGGGACATACGGCTTTTCTCATTGAGGACGGCGGAGAAAAATTGTTAATCGTCGGAGATATTATGCATTTCCCGGAAATTCAGCTTCCGGCTCCTGATGTTGCTGTGCGTTACGATGTTGACCCTGAGAAAGCAATTCAATCACGCAAATTCATTCTGGATTACGCGGCAATGAAAAATATTCCGATTGCTGGAATGCATATCACACCTCCGGGCTTCCTGAACGTCAAGAAAAATGGAGAAGGCTACGAGAAATATTAATTCTAAAGGGGGATTATGTAAGCAAAAATGAAAAATTCAGCGAAATTTATGCGGCTTTTTCTGCTGGGATGCATTGCCGTAATTCTCGTATTCTATGTTGCGTTATGTTATCGTTTCAATAACGGCTATTTAGGCTTCAGCTATAATGATTTCAATGGACATTGGGACGTTCGAGCAAGAGCAACAGGTTTTCAGCCTGCAAGACCTGACGGAGTATTAATCACAGCTCCTACAGTTCCATGGGCATTAATTCTCGGCCAATTATTTTATGCAGGATTTTTGCCTCTCCATGAAGCCCAATTATTTAACACTTTTATGCATATTGCGGCTTACATTCTCACGATGTATTTGATATGGGATCTGATGAAGAAGGACTTTGAACGGTCGAAAATTTTTACGCTGTTCATGCTTCCTGCGGCTCATTTCAGCTTCATGTATTCCTTGTGGTTCGGCAACGAAGCAGGAATTATTTGCCCGCTGGTCATTGATGCAATTCTCATCGTGAAAAAACATCCCTATATTGCCGGAATTATCATAGCAGCTTGCATGAGTAAGCCTCAAATTACAGGAATAATTTGCGTGATGTTCCTGCTCATGGGTAAAGATGGAATTAAAGCCGTAATCACAGGAGCTATCCTCGATTTAGCGGCATGGTTTGCGGCTTCAGCAATAAATAATATTTCGATGCTTCAACTTTTATCAGACTGCTTCAATTCTGGTGCGGACGAGGCAGGCTATAATTATCTGGGACTTCTTCATGTGCTCAGATTTGCCGGAGTCAGCAAAAATATTGTATTGGCCTTGAATATGTCAATAGCTGTAGTATTCATGCTCATTCTCTATAAATATCTCAAGAATAATTTACGCTCCGA
>JAFTCP010000059.1 GCA_017454625.1 Synergistaceae bacterium | reverse complement strand
CAGGACAGGACAGGACATTTTACACTTATTCAATCTAGTTGTCAACTCTTTCTGTAAAAATTTTTTGATTATCTCATGTGAACATTATACTATTATTTTTCCCCCGCAAATATTTTTTCCGCAGTCTTCGCATAACCCCTTAGACCTCAGCCACTCACCAGCTGGATGATGTCCTAACGCAATAAACGAAGCAGTCTGAAGGTGCAAGCATTTCACGTTTACGCCTTCGCTCGCTCTTATTCCGCCTATTCCTCCCCTCATGACCTCACGGAAAATCTTACGCTTAAACTTGAACATAAACTTATTCGTGAATTTTCCTGAGAGTTTTAACCTGATAACTTGATGCAAGATATTATATTTCCGCCATTCGTGAACGAGATTATGAGTGATAATAAATTCTTCGAGTTCATGAACTCCGCCAGAACTCTCAATTTTTCCGGCCAATTTTATTAAATACGGACACACAAGCCAAAACGTTGTAGGGAACGGACGGGCCTTACGCGAAAACGGACGACATATTATCACCTGAATTTTCCCGTAACGACAACGCTTAACTCCAGCGATTAACGATACATCAAATCTCTGTTTCCTGTCAGAATAATTTTGCTCAAGCTCCCGAATTTCTCGCTTAACAAAAACGGGAGATGTCCTTTTCCCGCATCTCCCGCATAAAATCTTACGCTTCAAGATTAATAATCCCGGCTGTTATTATTTCTGCGTCTCGTGTTTCGGCCGGAACGTGAGGAGTTCCGAGAGTTCAAGTCCGTAATTTTCGCCTCGCTGGTCTTCAGAAATGCGCTCATCTTCTTCTCGAAACTGTCTGCCTCTTCCGGATTAGCTTCCCTGTATGCTTCCTGCATCTCGTGAAAATCCCTCATGCCTTCTCGCGGCTCTCTGGGCTCTCTTGACGGCCTGAAATTCTCACGAGTTCCATCACGATTAACAGGAGGCGTTCGTCTCGGAGGTCTGGCTTGCTGGGCCGGCGGTTCCTGAGTCTGCTTCAGTGATAAATCAATTCGTCCCTTCTCGTCAATCTTGATGACTTTCGCGTTAATCTTGTCATTCACGTTGAGGACATCGCTGATATTCTTCACGAAGCTGTAGGACAGTTCAGAGATATGTATCATTCCCTTGCGTCCGTTCTTGGTTATCCTGACAAAAGCCCCGTAAGGCATAATCTGTTCGACGGTGCATTCTAAAATTTCGCCGACATTAATATCTTGGTCTGTATTGTTAGGCCCGACCATTTTGAAAAATTTACTCCCTCGAAAAAAATTTTTTTACACCCAGCGCCATTCTGGTTTTTCGCCAAGCCCAAGCCTCCGGATTAAGTATACGTTTCTGGCTTTGAGCTTTCGGCTTCCGGGATTATACCAGACTAGCAAAGTCCCGCGCTGTTTGTTTAATGCTAATTTTATCACGGCACCTTCAACAATTGGCCCGTACCACGCTAAAATCATCTCGTTGGCGGCAGTCTTGGGTCTGTTCTTGATATACTTTAGCAGATTTTTTCTTTCTTGCGGCAAGGCTTGAACCTGTTTCAGAGGCGAATACGTCTGAATTTTTTTCTTTATCGAGAATTTATGAACTTTCACGTCCTGTTTTACATAACGCTTAATCCTGTAATTTCTCGTCTTGACTTTAAGCCCGGAAATTTTCACGTTCTCAGCCGAACACTTAATCTTCCGCGTAAAATTCGGTGCCCGCGTTACGGCAATATCTATTTCAGGGTTTATCTTCTCGGTTCTGACACGGGAATTTAACCTCATGACTTCCGGCTTATCCATCCTGAAATCGTCAATCGTGTAAACTTTTATATTTCCCGTTATCGTTCTGGCGAGAAAATCACGAATTCCCATTATTTAGCTCCGGTTGCAAGAAAGTTCATAGCCCTCTGCAATCTCGTAAAAGGCTCAAGAATACTCATAGTCTCCGCCGCTTCCGTCAAAATTAAAGCAACTTGTTCGACCTCATCAGAACGAGTTCCGTCGGGAAATTCTGCCCTCAAAGGAGCTCCGTTCGCCTCAACCTGAAGCAAAAATACTCCGGGATCCGCCGTAGTTTCAATATGTCCGGCAGCGTCTAAAGGAACATGCGGGCTTTCTTCGAGTAACACGGTCTTGATACGGCTTTTCTCGTGAAGAGGCGTTAAAATTTCGCTGTCATTGCATATCCATAACTGCGGCTGTTTCTCGACGGCATCAAGAAGGCTTTCGAGTATTAAACTCTCCTTTGCGTATTTCCCGAAAGAATTTCCGTATAATATTCTCGCTAACTGGTCAGGTCTGAACGGCTCAGTCCGCGTGAAATCCTCAGGAAAACCCTTAGCGTCAGTAATTAACGTTGCACCTCGAAGCTGAGTTTCCGTCCCCTCAATCAGAATGTAGCCGAGTAAATTATTAGCCATATGTAAATTTTTCTCCCCTTAATTCAATATCATAGCATTATACAAGGCTCTGACCGTCGTATCAAAATCCTTGTCGTGAACGCCTATAATTATATTAAGATCATCGGCTCCCTGATTAATCATCCTGACTTTCACGTCTACCGCCGCAATCGCATCAAAAACACGCGCGAAAATTCCCTTTACTGTTCCCATTCCCTTGCCGATTATTGCGATTAATGATAAATCACTCTCGACGTTGATGCTCTCAGGATGGATTGCGTCCCGAATTTCCTGCAGAATTTCATTACGTTTCAGGTCAAACATTGGATTTTTCACGACGATTGCGAAATTGTAAATCCCAGAAATATAATGCTCGCATGAGATATTCCTGTTCGTGAAAATCTGAAATACTTTCATGCCAATTCCTTTGGTCTTGTTAAGCCCGAACTTCTCAATGTGAATGAACCTGTAATGCCTCAGTCCAGCAATACATGCCGCAATATTTCTCGCTGCGTCTCCGGGAATTTCATCACTAACGAAAGTTCCGATGTCGTCAGGATAATTGATGTTGCGTATTCTTATCGGGATTTTCACCTGTTGAAGCAGAAATATAACGTCCTCATCGATTACGTTAATTCCCATGTAAGTAAGCTCGCGTAATTCTTGATATGTTATGTTACGAATAATTTCGGGGTTCTCTACGATTGTTGGATCCGCGCTGAAAATCTGCGTAGCTTCCGACCATTTCTCGCAAAAGTCGGCGTTCAAAGCCCGTGCTAAGATTGCTCCGGTTATGTCAGCTCCTCCACGTGAGAAAAGTTTTATGTTAATTCCTCCGATTGAGCCGTAAAATCCGGGAATTACAGCGTGTTCATACTTGCTCAGGACTTCGGCGGCTTCTTTGAGAGTTCTATCCTCGTCAAGTGTTCCGTCAGTCTTGAAGTAAATCAAATCAGCAGCATCAACAAAGGGCCAGCCAATATACTGCGCGAAAATTTTAGCCATGACATACTCGCCGCGACTTACGCTGTAATCAGCATTTCTTCCGAGAACTAAACTTTTCTTGAAGTCAGAGAGTTCTGCCTCAAGGTCAAAATTTATTCCGAGCCCGTCAACAATTTCTTGATAACGATCCGCAATTTTCTTCGCCATGTCATCATAACTTTTCTCCTTGTTCGAGAACATAGCATGACACATGAAGAGCATATCCGTAACTTTTATATCCTCATGAGAGCGTCGGCCTGGTGCTGAGATAACAATATAACGCCGTGCCGGGTCGGACTTGATGATTTCAGCCGCCTTCTTTATGCTTTCAGCTGTAGCTACAGAGTTTCCGCCGAATTTCGATACAATAAGATTGCTCATGAATATTCATCTCTTTTTTGCTGGAAAATAGAAGTATTAACATGATAACAAAAAATCCCCCCGTTTGTAACGAGAGGATACATAATTTTTATGGCTTAATTCTCAATCATGCTTTGTTAGTAAAATTTTCTCGTCCAGCGTAAATAATCTCAATCATAAATCCGTCATGTCTCCAGAGATACATGCTTTAAGAGTGAAGCTCGCGTCATTTTTCTCGTCGAGAATATCACTCATCAACCATGCTCACGCTGTCTTTTCCGCCGAAAAACACTTTTCAATCAAGCCCGTATGTCGTCAACGAGAGAATATTTTACGCCTCAATCATTGCTTTATAGAGTGAGTTAATCGCCAGCTCGTAATCTTTTTCGTCAACGCCGATAATTATATTCAGCTCGTCGGAGCCTTGATCTATCATTCTGATGTTAATTCCTGCATTGGCCAGAGCTGAGAAAATTTTTGCGGCTATGCCTTTGACGCTTACCATTCCTTCACCGACGACGGCGATTGCTGATAAATTCTTCTCAATCATGACAAAATCCGGGTCAAGTTCATTCTTAATCTCACGTAAAATTTTGTCGCGTTTTTCGTCGAATAAGTCCGAGTTCACGACTACAGAAATCGTATCAATTCCCGTCGGGCAGTGTTCAAACGGGAGGCCGTTATCCGAGAAGATATATAATAATTTCGCTCCGAAGCCTGTCTCGCCGTTCATCATGGATTTTTCGACGCGTATTGAGCTGAAGCCTTTACGTCCTGCAATTCCTGTTACGGCCTTGCGTGATAAATTTTTCGGAAGCGACGCGGTAATCATCGTTCCATTATCGTCTGGCCTGTTCGTGTTGCGAATGTTGATAGGAATTCCGGCCTTCCTCACTGGGAACACGGCATCTTCGTGTAAAACGCTTGCTCCCATGTAAGAAAGCTCGCGAAGTTCTGTGTACGTGATGAAGTCGATTACGCGGGGATTTTTCACAATTCTGGGGTCCGCGCTGAGCATTCCTGATACGTCGGTCCAGTTCTCGTATAAATCAGCGTTTACCGAGCGAGCAACGATTGAGCCTGTAACGTCAGAGCCTCCGCGTGAAAATGTCTTTATGCTTCCGTCCGGCAATGCTCCATAGAAACCGGGAATTACGGCACACGATAAGGCTTTGAGTTTTTCGCCGAGCGTCGAGAAAGTTTTAGCCTCGTCAAGAACTCCTGAACTCGTAAAGAATATTCCGTCAGCCGCGTCAAAAAACGGCCAATTCAGAAATTTTGCGATAATCTTAGAGTTAATGTATTCTCCTCTGCTGGCTGTGTAATCCTTGTGAGCTAAATTTTTCTCAAGTTCCGAAATTTCCGCGTCAATGTCAAACTCAATCCCAAGCTCAGAGATTATTCCGGCGTAACGTTCCCGAATTTTCCCTAACGTCTCAGAATAATTTTCATTGTTCGTGAATTGGGCATGACATTTATAAAGCATGTCGGTAATCTTGATGTCGTCGCTAAATCTTTTGCCCGGCGCGGAAGCTACGACGTATTTACGTTCGGGATTGGCCGTAATGATGGCGGCGACTTTCTTTATCTGTGAGGCATCTGCTAATGAAGTTCCTCCGAATTTTGCGGTGATTATGTTATTCAAGTTTTATTGCTCCTGTTTAGAATTAAATTGCATTACGACGGCTGAATGTAACGCCGAAGCTGTGATTATTGCGTCTGGGTCAGGCAGGAATTTATCGCTGTGAAGGGGGTATTCGCAGCCTGCTCCGATGTGATAAAAGCATCCTGTTTTGGCCATTATGAAGAACCCGAAATCCTCACTGATGAATAAGGGTTTATCGATTACGTGAACTTTTTCGGTCGTGAGAGTTTCCCGCGCTGTGCGTTCGACAAGTGAAGTTAGTTCGTCGTTGTCGTTGATAATTCCCGGACATGAATCCGTAATCATGCACTCAGCTTTAGCCCCGAACTTCTGCGAGATTTCCTCACAAATTCTTGCTAACTCTTTGCACATTCTCGCGCGTTCATCGACACCGTAAGTCCTGACAATTCCGGCGAACTCGGCTTTTCCGGCTAAGATGTTGTTGGCCGTTCCAGCATGAAGCATTCCGACGCTGACAACTCCGCCTTTAATCTTGAGAAGTTCCGGGATTATGTGAGCGCTGACCTCGATACTGTCAATTCCCTTGTCGCGCATTGCTCCGTGTGAGGACTTGCCAATTATTATGACTTTGAAGGTTGCTGAAGCCGCGTAAAAATTCCCGTATTTAATTCCGACGTGTCCGGCTGGCAATGCTGGGTCAACATGACATCCGAAAATTGCTTCAACGTCATCAATCGCGCCTTCGTCAATCATGCGTTTAGCTCCGCCCTCTCCTTCTTCGTCAGGCTGGAACAAGAACGTAACCGAACCGCATAATTCATCACGATGTTTGCTCAAAATTTTAGCGGCTCCGAGTGCGCTTGTGATATGAACGTCATGACCGCAAGCGTGCATCATTCCGGGAGTTTGTGAGTGGAAATCACAGCCCGTAGCTTCTGTTACTGGTAAAGCGTCAATGTCCGAACGAAGCGCGCAGTTTCTTCCCGGCAATTTTCCCGTGAGCTTGGCGATTATTGCTGTGTCGAGTATTCTTTTGTGGGGAATGTCGAGTTTATCAAGTTCAGCTTCAATTAACTCCGCCGTCTTGAACTCGTGATTGCCTATTTCGGGTATCTGGTGAAACTTTCGGCGTAACTCGGCCAATTCGGATTTTAAGGCTTGGGCTTCGTGTAAAAAGTTTATCGTCATTCTAAATTTTCCTGAGTGATTGCTCTAATGCCGTCTTAAGAGTTGTGTTAGCGTCCTTGTCCTTAATGACACGAGCGGGGCATCCTGCAACGACTTTTCCGGGTTCGACATCTTCAATTACGATAGCTCCGGCGGCAATAACCGAGTTTTCCCCGACGTGAACGCCTTCAATCACGACCGCATTAGCTCCGATTAAAACGTTGTCTTCGATTATGACGGGTTTAGCGCTTGCAGGTTCGATTACTCCGGCTAAGACTGCTCCAGCTCCGACGTGGCAATTTTTACCGACGGTTGCGCGTCCTCCTAAGACAGCGTTCATGTCAATCATTGTGCCCTCACCGATTACGGCTCCGATGTTGATTACGGCTCCCATCATGATGACGGCGTTTTTGCCGATTGAGACGTTATCACGGATAATTGCGCCGGGTTCGATGCGAGCGGGAATGTCTTTCATGTCTAAAAGGGGGATTGCTGAGTTTCGCGCGGCATTCTCGATAACAACGTCGTCAATCTTGCTTTTATTATCTTCCAGAATTGGCCGGAGTTCTGCCCAGTCGCCGAAAATAATTTTGTCGCCAACACCGAAAACTTTTGCGTTCGTCCCGGAAAAGTCAATCTCCTCTTTCTCACGAAGATAAACTTTCACGGGAGTAACTTTTTTTGCGTCTGCAATGAACTTTATGATTTCTTGAGCTTCCATCATGTTACTCACCTTTGAGAAAGTCCCTCATGTCGTAAAATCCCGCCGATTGCTTCACAAGCCACTTGACAGCTTCAAGCGCTCCTCGTGCGAATAAAGCCCTATCCTTTGCGTCATGTCTGATTGTGATAGTTTCGAGGCCGTTTGAGAAAATTATCTCGTGAGTTCCGACCTCTGAGCCGTAACGCAGTGAATGAATGCCAATCTCATTTTTCGTTCGTTTTCCGTTCTCGTGTCTGCCGATATTGAACGTTAAATCTTCGCGGGCTTCCTGAAGTCTTTTCGCGAGCATTAAGGCTGTCCCGCTTGGAACGTCTAACTTTTGGTTATGATGAGCTTCAATCATTTCAATATCGCATTCACCGAAAATTTTCGCGACACGTTCGGCAACGTCAGCAAGCAAAGCTACACCGATTGACATATTCGGCGAAAGGAACACAGGAATTTTCTCCGAAGCCGCTTTAATCTGGGCGAGTTCGTTTTCGTCATGGCCTGTTGACGCGATTAAAACGGGTAAATTTCGCTTAACACAATAATTCACAACAGACGGCGCGGCTTTATGATTTGAGAAGTCAACGACGCAATCAGCTTCACCGGTGAACTCGTCAAGAGATTTATATATTCCCTGACCTCCGGCCAAGTCCACACGTGCAGCAATATTTTCTTCACCGGCCATTTGAGCGATAATATGCCCCATTCGTCCAGCGGCTCCATTTATGATTATTTTCATGTTACTTTTCTCCTGAGTGTTGAGTTTTTGAGCTTGTATGTGATTGTGAAAAGACGCAAAAAATTTTCACTACCACACATTGCGCTGCCTTTTCTTTACGCTAACTCCTGAGCGTCCATTAACGCTTTGAGTTTTTCCCAGTGAGCAGGTTCCATCGGAGTTAACGGAAGACGCAAATAATTTTCGCACCAGCCCAGATAATTCATTGCGGCCTTGACAGGAACGGGATTTACTTCACTGAACAGGGCATTAATCAGCGGAAGCATCTTACACTGAAGCTCGGCGGAACCCTTTACGTCTCCTGCGAAGAATTTATTGCAAATATCCATCGTGATTTTCGGCGCGACGTTTGAGAGAACGGAGATTACGCCTTGACCGCCCATTGATAAAATCGGCACAATCTGGTCATCATTACCGGAATAAAGCGTCAATTTATCGCCGACTAATTGAACCGTATGTACAATCTTGCTTATGTTGGAGTTTGCTTCTTTGATGCCGCCAATCATCGGATGGTCAGCTAATGCCGCGTAAGTTTCCGGCTCAATGTTAATTCCTGTTCTTGACGGGACATTGTAGAGGATTAAAGGTTTCGTTGAAGCGTCGGCAATCGTCGTGTACATCTTGATTAATCCGTTTTGGGTGGCTTTGTTGTAATACGGCGTAACTACGAGTAATGCGTCAGCTCCGGCATCACAGCAGAACTTCGAGAGCTGGACAGCGTAATTCGTATCGTTTGAGCCTGTCGCCGCAATAACTACACATCTTCCCGCAATTCGTTCAACCGCAAACTTCACGACGGCTTTATGTTCCGCATCATCGAGCGTTGAGCCTTCGCCTGTCGTCCCGGCAATAACGAGAGCATTAATTCCCTGTTCACACTGCCAATCGATTACTCGCGCAAAATTGTCATAATCAACGCCGTTCGCATTCGTCGGAGTAATCAACGCTGTAGCTACACCTTTGAAAATTGTCATAAGTATTCTCCTTTTCACACGCATAAAAAAACCGCCCCTTGAGTGAGCGGCTTCAAATATGCATAAGTTAATATTTTTTCCGTCAACACTCAAGCATGAAAAATTAACTCACGCTTTATCTTGAGTGCTGACTGTTTCGAGGGAACAAAAACTTTTACTGAACCTGAAACTTTCATAAAATTTTCTCCCCTCCAATTTCGATTTGATTAAAATGTTTCGGCAATTCTAAACGGGAAATTTTATCTTGTCAACTTTTCAGCCTGAATTAGTGAAAGTTTTTGCAACTATGATAATATATCCTCTTCAACTCTAAGCGTGAAAAAATTTTCCCTCTAAAGTTTTCAGCGTCGAGTATGAAATATTTTCTCCTTCAATTATTCATCGTCAAATAATTCTCTCGTCATAAACTTTTCGCTCTAAGTAATTATCCATAGAAAAATTTACGTGTTATAATTCTCTCAGTTTTACCGGCAAAACTTTTTACATACGAACAAAATTACAGGAGGACGATTAGATTTAAGGCTTAACGATGAAAGTATTTTTGCTCAGTCATACTTTCTTGAAGCATGTGAAAATCATGACGAATTACAGAGACTTGGCGGTGTCGTAATTCCTGAAAACTTTACATGACGTGTTGACCCTGCAAAATTTCATTCGGCTCAAAGTCCAATCGTCCACGATTAAAACAGGAGAAAATATTATCATGAAAAAGTATTTATTTCCCGCAGTAATTATGCTGCTTGTTTTTGCTGGAAGTTCTTACGCCGCTGACCACTGGGCTACAACTGATATGACATTTGCAGAGTTTTACGCGGGTGAGACGAACTCGACGGCCGCTCAGCTCAAAGCAGACGGACTTGACGCAATCAGCACACCGACGACTAGCGGCTTGGGACGTTTCCCGTTGTTATGGGGCCAATCTGTTGATAAAGTCGGGACGGTTATATCCGGCGAGAAGGCTGTACAGGTTCATATGACCGATGCAGTTTACGAGACGTTAAAGGATAATCCGCGCTTCACTTTCACGAACACGGCTTTTACGGAATACAAAGAGGCCAATGCTGACGGTTCATTCGGAAAAATGATTACGCAAGAGAGCAAGCCAGCCGGAGCAAAAGTTAATATCGCGAGCGGAACTTCAGCAACTTGGGGGCATTACGTTTTGAGCGTTACGAGTGCTGAAATCGAAATTGGAAGCGCAAATAGATATTGTGATTATTATCTTGGCGGATTAATTGAGACTTCTGACGGAAAAGTTTACGGCCTCAGACACGATAATAATTTATGGAGCAATACGGATATGGCCTTCACGATTAACGACAACTTCACGGAAATTCACGGAACCGGAGTAAAACGCTTCTGGGAATACACGAAAGACCTCGAAGGGAAAACAATCACCAAGATTACTTACATGCTGAAAGACAGGCCCGACGTTGTTATCGACAATTTAAATCTCTTCGTGAAAAATCAGACGACAGCAACCGTAAGCACCGTATATCCTTCCGGCACAAGCGCATATCTCACAGAAGGAGCGAATATTCCCGTAACTCTCAGCTTCGCTAATGTCCCGGCTGGCGTAACTTACACACCTTCAAGCGTCTACATGGGAAGCGGAAGAAACCGTACACCCATCACCGATTACACATATGCTAATAACACTCTCACTCTGACCGGGCCGGTCGCGGCAGGAAATTACACGGTCGTGTTCAGCTCAGAAAGATATGTTGACATCAGCGCGACTTTCAAAGTTTACACGGTTGACGCAACAAGTTTAATCATGTCGCCCGATAACAACTTGGCCGGTTTGAATTTCCTTCTCACACCTGCCGGAGTTTCTGACGCTACGGACGCGGCTTTGACAGCTAATAATTTCGTGAACGCTTCGGATTACACGGACGTAAAAAAAAATTACTCGGCTCCTTATAACGCAGGAAAAAATGAAGTTGCTGGTTCAGGCATCAGCTTTGACATCGAATTAAACGACGTTCCGACGGGGAAAATGGGAATTGTAGGCTTCGGAAAAATCTTTTATCTCACTCCGGAGAATTTAGGCGGGCTTTATTCTATGGTTTACTCAACCGTTAATCTAGTAGCCACAGGTGAGAGCGGCTATAAGGAATTCCCTAACCTTTCATCGCTAAAAGAAGCCGGCTTAAAAGTCGTGAATATTCGCGCTGACGGAACAAAACGCGACATCTCAGAATTTACCGGAGCAGGAATGATGATTTCCGACGACAATAATATTCTCGTTTATTACGGCACAATGATGGCAGACTGCAACGCTGGAACAATCCGCGAGGGAGAATACGCGCTTTCCGACGAGGGCGAAACTTTGATTGCTGACGGCGTGAAAGATAATCACATTAAAGCCGCAGTTTACTTTGAGTACCTGAACGAGGACGCGGAAGTCATGAACGAGGCCGATAACACTTCGGGCGTTGAGTTTAAGACTGTTCCGGCGGCAAAGCTGAGTTAATCACGGGCAAGACAAATCAAATTGCTAACGGCGGCTATAAGTTCACGGTTCCATTTGACACGACGAAAATTCCGGCGGGCTATAAGGCTATGTTGGGATTTGAGAGAGCATTTACCTTCACCGAAGCGAATTTAGGCTCAAAAGATTTTCAGGCACTCAAGACTTCAATGACTTCACTGCCGAAAATTCCGGGTTATGACTGGGTTATGCCTGAGAACGGAAGCACCTTAACGAACGTAAAAGTTCACGTAATGGCGAGCTATTCTGACTCCGACAGTTCAATTGCTGATAAGGACGTTACGGACTTGATGAGCTACGGACTTCTTGATAACGGCGCTTCAATCTTGATGAGCTACGGAGCAATCGCAGTAGACCGTGAACTTACTGACAACGAAGGCGAAATCTTCGATATGGTCATGGAGCAGACACCGTTAATCAGTGATGGGAAATCGGACGGAAAAATCGCCGTAAGCTGGTACATTACCCATGAGACAGGAGATATTGACCCCGTTAGAGCAACCGTAGGAAGCAGCGGAAGCGGATGCGAAATCTTTTCTCCGTTCATGCTGTTAGCTTTGATACCGTTATTTACACGCAAAAGATAAAGCACTCTTTCAAACTTTGAGCTTCTCTGAATTTTTCAGGGGAGCTTTTTTTCATGTATAATTCACAGCAATTTACACATTTACAAAGGAGACAATAAAACTTTGCTTCAAACGATTAATCCCTTTCTAGTAGCAGGAATATTATTTTTCTTGAGCCTTGTAGCCGGAGCATTATCCGAGAAAATCAAAGTCCCAGCGTTAATTTTATTCTTAGCAATCGGAATGTTAGCAGGAGTTGACGGGCCGGGAGGCTTGAACTTCTCTGACGCTAACGCCGCTAACAACGTCGGAACTTTCGCATTGGCCTTCATACTTTTTTCGGGAGGCTTTCAGACTAAGTGGAGCGATGTTAAGCCGATTGTAACTCAAGGTGTCGTTCTCTCAACGCTCGGAGTTTTCTTGACGGCTGTAGCAATGGCCGTTCCCTTAGCGATGCTCCCGCAGTTTGACTATAAAGATGCGTTTTTGCTCGGAGCGATAATCTCATCAACTGACGCGGCGGCTGTCTTCTCAATTTTGCGAACTCAAAAAGTCGGCGTTAAAGGAGATTTGAAACCGTTGTTAGAGTTTGAAAGTGGAAGCAACGACCCTATGGCTGTATTCTTAACGATTACGGCTATAACATGGTTAAAAACGCCTGACGTTCCAGTTACGGAGTTAGCGATAAAATTTGTCGTTCAGATGGCGGCGGGCGGAGCAATGGGCTTCTTGATGGGAAGGTTCGCTTGCTACATGATACAGAGATTGAAGGTTGCTAATGAAGCTCTTTATCCCGTCTGGGGAATTTCAATCGTCATGGCAACTTTCGGACTTACTGAGACGGTTTACGGCAACGGATATTTGGCTGTTTATGTTTGCGGGATTGTCATGGGCGGCGGAGATTTTCTCTATAAATACAGCTTGCAAAGATTTCATGAGGGTTTTGCTTGGCTGATGCAGATAATAATGTTCCTTGTCTTGGGATTGCTCGTAACTCCAAGCGAAGTTGTCAACACATCGATTATCACCGTCGGAATGCTAATCTCCTGTTGTCTTATGTTCATTGCGAGACCGATTGCCGTATTTATTTGCACAATTTTCAGCAGGTTTAATTTCCGTGAAAAACTTTTCGTGAGCTGGACAGGTTTACGCGGAGCCGTGCCGATTATCCTCGCGACTTACCCATTAACCGAAGGACACCCGCAGGCAAAATACATGTTCAATGTAATCTTCTTCGTCGTATTAACATCCGTAATGATACAGGGAAAAACTTTAGCCCAAGCCGCAAAATTGCTGAAACTTGACGCGATAGTCCGTGAAGCCAAAACTTGGACGCTTGCTTTTGACATCACTCCGGGCTCCGGAACGGAAGAGACACGCGAAGTGTATTTATTACCTGATGCCGCAATAATCGGTCATAGAGTTAGCGAGTTGGGATTTCCTGAGGGCGTTACGATTTTGCTGATTAACAGGGGAAATAAATTCTTGATACCTAAGGGCGGAACTGTCTTAGAGCGCGACGACACACTATTATTGTTCGGTGAACGTGCAAAACTCAGTGAGATAGAGAAATTTTTGGCTAGACGTGCTGAACCTGACGAGAAATAAGGGGAAATTAGACAGTTGATTTTTTCGTTGCGTGCGCTAATATTTGATGGACACGAAAAATTTTAGCTTAAACAGGAGAAAATCAGCCATGAATATTAATAATTTGCGCGAATTTCTGAATGATTTATTTACGCTTCGTACGGTCTGGATTGACAAGGGCGGCGGAAGATGGGCGGTTAAGAAAAAACTTCATCCGTTGTTGAAAAGTATATTTTGGACGCTGGCTTTAATCGTCGGCGCTGGGATTTATTCGAGCATTAACAACGTTCCGAGTTCGGAAGCAGAAGCTCAATCTGAAGTGAGAGTTGCAAAGCTGGTTGATGTTGATGAACCCGAAAATGCTCCGCCGGTTAATGTCGCTCAAAATCAACAGATAATAATTCCTCTTAACAAGAATGGGGCAAAAAGTCCGTCAGCGAAAACGTACAAAGATTATGAGATGCTTTTATCGCGGGACAAAAATTCCACCGAAGGAATGATAATAAAAACTCCGTCGGCTCGTAGAAATCCTAATGCTCCCAAACTTGAAGCGCCTAAAACTCCGGCCAATAACGGGAAATATCACATTGAGATTGACAAGTCAGATTACACGCTCTCGCTATTCAAGGGGGATGAACTCGTGAAAATTTACCCCGTCGCTGTCGGCAAAAATCCCGGCGATAAACAAAGGGTCGGCGATAATCGAACTCCAACAGGGGACTTCAAGATTGTATCGATTGAGAACGCATCAACTTGGTCGCATAACTTCCGAGACGGCAAAGGGAACATCAAAGGAGCTTATGGTCCCTGGTTCTTGAGGCTCGACGCTAAAGGCTGGAAGGGTATCGGCATTCACGGAACTCATGACCCGAACTCGCTCGGAACTAACGCAACAGAAGGCTGTATCAGACTTCAGAATGACGACATCGCCGAGCTTAAACAATTTGCCTATAAGAATATGCCCGTGTTAATTCATGAGTAATTAAGGAGAGAAAAATATGCTTAAATGTGGAATTGTGGGCTTGCCCTTATCCGGAAAATCGACCGTCTTTAACGTGATTACACGTGCCGGAGCCGAAGTTAAACCCTACGCAGGAGGCAAAACAGAACCGAACCGGGCTTTAGTGAGCGTGCCGGATAAAAGATTTGATAAGCTCGTCGAGATTTTCAAGCCGAAAAGTGAGAAACCCGCTGACGTTGAATTTGTTGACTTGGCCGGATTGTCTAAAGATGCCGGAAAAGGTGCAGGATTAGGAAACTCGTTTTTGTCGTTCGTGTCTGAGAGTGAAGCGCTCTTGCACGTCGTCAGAGTGTTCAAGAACTCCGCTGTGCCTCATCCTGAGAACTCAATTAACCCGTTACGAGACTGGCGGATTGTCGAGGCCGAATTGATTTATAGGGACTTGGGAGTTATCAGCAATCGTTTAGCGAGACTTGATGAGAAATTAGCCAAGAAGAAATTAACGCCCGCTGAGAGTGCAGAGCTTTCATTGTTGAAGGAGTTAGAGGCTCATTTGCTCGACGAAAAGCCCTTGCGTGAGTTTCCTTTGACCGATGACCAGAAGCGAACGTTGTCGGGTTTTGCATTCTTGACGCTTAAACCTGAACTTGTCGTGTTAAATCTCGATGACACTCAAACTGGCGAAGTTCCGGAGACTGCGGAGCTTGAAGCTGAGATGAACAAAAAGGGCTTGAAGTGTGTAAAAGTTTACGGGGCTACTGAGATGGAACTTGAACAGCTTGACCCCGACGACAGAGAAGAGTTCATGAAGGATTTATCCATAACTGAACCGGGACGCGACAGGCTCATTCATGAGGCTTATAAACTCTTAGGGTTAATCTCGTTCTTCACGTCCGGAACTGATGAGGTCAGAGCTTGGACGCTTAAAGACGGCTCAAACGCTGTAGATGCCGCCGGAACAATTCACTCGGATTTAGCACGAGGATTTATACGCGCTCAGGTTGTGGCTTATGATGACTTTATCGCTAATAATGCTTCGATTGCACAATGCCGCGAAAAAGGAGTGTTAAGGCTCGAAGGCAAAGAATATATTGTGAAGGACGGCGACATGATAGAGATTCGCTTTAACGTGTAATAGAGTAAAGAAAATCCCCCTTGTTCATCACGAGACGAGCAGGGGGGAAAATTTTTTACCAATCCAGATTAAACAAGTTATCGAGCAATTGCTGTTTCAGCTGGTCTTCCGCACTCTCATCTTCAACGCTCTTCTCGCCCTTGCCGACAGGAATTTTTATCCCAAACTTGAACTGCGTATCATCCCTTTGTTTCTCCTCGTCCTTGTTCAGAATATCAATCGGCAGAAAATCTTCAATCGGCTTCGTAATCTTCAAGTTCAATAGTCTCAATTCCTGCCACGAGTTAGCAAGTGTAAACGAAACGTTCTGAAAGTCCCGGCGTTTAATTCCCGCAATCCTGGCCGCAGTATCCTTGAAGATATCCCGCAAAATATTCCCTGTCATGTATTGAAACACGCCCTTCATAGCGCCTAAAAACTGGTCAAGAATTTTCACGTCAAATCTTCCGTCGAATAAAAGTTTTAAACCGTTTCCGGGAATTCCTGCCGAACCGTTCACCGTGAAATATCTATAAAGCGGCTCATCAGGCCCGGCCATTGCTCCTGTTCCGGGATTTAAGAATAAATCCGTGCCGTTCCAGAAAAATGAACCCGCAATTTTCTCAAAGCTAATTTTCTTCGTCGGACTGACTTTTTCAATTATGCTCATCTTGTGCAAATATCCCGGAGTCGTCGTAAATTTCCCGTTCGCAAAACTCAACGCCATTACGTTATTGCTGCCTTTCATTGTGATTTTCGCGTCAACTGAGCCGACAAGTTCACCTTCAGGCAAAAACGGTGTGGCCAATTTCCCGAAGTTCAAGTGTGAGATATTCATGTTTCCGTCCCATTTTAATTTAGATATGTCGTAGTTGAAGGCAGAATTTATTAATCCATTTGAGACTTGAGCCGTTGCATTCTTAACTTCAACTTTATTTTTCGCCATATTTATAATCACAGGAAGCGAGATTTTCTCAATATCAATTTTGTCCATAACGTTAACCCGCTTTGATTTCGCCATAATGTTTATCGCTGAATTTGGCTTTGTGTTTCCCTGAACGCTCACCGTAGCAAATCCCTTAGCTATTCCTGAAAGTGAGGGCATCTGTGCTTCAATCGCGCTGTTAATGTCGAGAGGCTTTGTGTCAACTTTATATGCCCAGATATCGCCTTTTTGTGTCAGGTCAATATCGGCTTCGGGCTTGAAATTCCCAACTCTCGCGCTCACGTTAGCTGAGTAATGATTTGTCCCAAGTGTCCGGAGTTTCGCGGCAATGTCGTAAATCTCAATGTCATTATTATATACAATTGGCCGGTTAAGTTTTACGTCAACAGCAGGCTTTGAAATTGTTCCGGAGGCTTTCACGCTTGCTCTGATTACTCCGCTTACGGGAGCTTTTACGTTCAGAGAGGCTAATAACGGCTTAAGGCGTAAACCTCCAATCCCCGCATTAAAATCAATCGCCGAGTTCATGAAATTCTTCGCGTTAATCTTCATGCTTCCGTAACCGTTCACGTCCGCGCTGTTAATCTTCATGCTGAGCTTCTTGATATTAACTTTCTGCATATTCCCGTTAGCTTCAAGTTCAGCATTAGGGATTTTCACGAGACTTCCGGCTTTTACGTTTGAGGCCTGCAAGTTCGCGTTTACGTTCGCTGTTTGAACCGGGCCTTTGATTGCAACATTGCCTTTAACTCTTCCTGAGACCGGCATTGAAGCATTTTGAACGTTGAAATGTCTCATGATTTCCGCGAGGTTTAAGCCCTGAGTTGATGCGAGAATATCTAAATTGGGATTTGACGCGTTTTTCAGGTTTACGCTTCCTTTGAGATTTAACGAGCCGCCTGGAAGTGAAGCCTTTGCGTTCTGAATGTTCAAGATGCTGTTTGCGAAGTTCACGGGCAAATCAACATTCCCGATTGTCATTCCTGAATATCCGGCGTTTTTTGCGTTCAAGACAGCTTCGGCACGGATTGAGTTCAAATCGCTGTAATTCCCGTAGCCTTGAGCTTTGAGATTATAAATTCCCATTACGTCTTTTGCCATCGGAATAATTTTAGGCTCAATGTTCAAAGCATCAGCCGCGAACTTAAAAGCTGTAGTCTTGAGATTAGCATTTGCTGAAGCCGTAATCTTCCCTTTTCCCAAATCAGCCCGGAAATTTTCGAGTTCCGCATAATTTTTTTTGCCGTCGTATACAACATTCGCGAATAAGTTCGAGAGATTGGCCCCTGAACCGCTGAATTTTCCTGAAATTATTTTAGCTTCGGCGTAATTTTTCTTGCCGTCATAATTCGCATCAACAAGAATATTCGCAAGTGTATAGCCCATCGCGCTTAACTTATCGGATTTTATCCTGCCGTCAGCGTAAAATTTTTCGTGATTATAATCAAAATCGGCCAGAAGTTTTGTGATTGTTACGCCCGCCGCGCTTAACTTTTCGGAGGTAATTTTCCCGTTAACGTCGAACTTGTCAGAGATTTTTGCGGTTGCCGTAATTTTTCCTGATGGATTTTTTACGGACTTTGCGATTTCAGGAAAAGTTTTTATCAGCGTTGGAACGTCAAGATTTACGATTGACACGACGGCTTGAGGCTTGATATTTCCATCCTCGTCCTGCGGGGTTTCGGCGCGCGCGAATAATTTTCCTCCGAAGGCCCGGCCTCCAAGTGAAATTTTCGGCACATCATTCGGAGCAAGTTTTACGTGAGCCGTGAGATTTTGCAAAATGTTCATGTTCATAGCTGTCAATGATGGGATGTCAGCGTTGAGGTCAGCTCGTGTTTGTCTCAGAATTTCCATGTAATTGCTGTCATTAATAACCGTGTCAACGTCAAATCTCAAATTCCCGTTTTCACCCTTAAGGCCATAATCAGGAGCGAACATTCGGCCAATCTCTGAGAGTGAAACGTTTTTAGCTTCGCCGTCGGCTTTAATCGCCAGCGTGTTAATGTTGGTCTCGGCGTTTAGCTTTAAACTTGCAAGCTGAGTGTTCAAAGCGGCATTGTCGAGTTCAAGAATTTTTTCACCGTCCCACTTGAAAGGCAAGCGGACATTCAACGGAACATCCATAATGTTAGCGCGGGGCATTGAGACAACTCCAGACGCTTTTAATTTTCCGTCTTCACTGAGAGCGAAAAATCGGCCGTCTAATCTTCCTGATGCTTTTATCCCAATCGGAGGAGCAAACTTCAAAAGTTCATCGAGAGATAAGGCCGTGAGGTCTAAGCGTGCTTTGATTGGCTCAAGAGTTCCTGAGAATGAACCTGTGCTTTTTTCGCCGATGAATAAATCCGACGAGACAACTTCAAGCCCCGAAAAGTTTACGAGCGAGTTAATCTTCAACGGTAAAATGTTATCACGTGAAATAATTTTTGTGTCGAGAATTAATTTACCCGTCTCATCAAGAGTTAATTTATCGAGTGAGATATTTGCGTAAGGAGTTCCGAAGTTGACGCGTTCAATCAAAATATTCGCGGGATTTATCACAAGATTTTCGTGTTCTTCTTCCTCGCCGCCGGAATTTTCTTTTTCTTCGTCTTTTTCCAGTGAAGCAAAATGATTTGTGAGAGCTAAAGTTTTGTTCAGGTCTGAGCTTATGCCTTTTAACGTGAGAGTTTTGATGTAGGGAATTCCGTTTTTGCCGGCTAAAATCAAATCCCAATCAGGACTTACGGAAGCATAATCAAGCGTCAATAAATTTTCGTCGCCTGAGATTAATTGCAAGTCCTCAAGAGTATAACCGTTTCGCAAAGAGCCGTTAATGTTCGAGATTTTGAGCTTTAAAGGGTCAAGGAAGAAATTTCCGGCACGTTCAGCGGCAGGAAGTACGAGCCAAGAGCCTGTATCGAACCAAAATAAGGCTGCCCCTAACGCAATTAAGATTATGCAGATGTATATAAAATATTTTATAATTGAGCCGATAAGTCTCACGATAAAATTCACTTCCTGAAAAAAATTCGTTAATATTATATTCTAAAATGTGCTATAAATTACGGTATGAAATAAAATTTTTTTGTGCATAT
>JAFTCP010000058.1 GCA_017454625.1 Synergistaceae bacterium | reverse complement strand
TCGCTTGTCGCTTGTCGCTTGTCGCTTGTCGCCTAACTATTACTCATAATTTCCCTCGTGTTCGTTATGTTGAGGAGGATTCATAATGCTCTTCAACAGTTACGAATTTATTTACATCTTTCTTCCGTTGACGCTCGTAATTTTCTTCACACTGGCCAATCACAATAAACACTCAGCTTTGTTAATTCTCGTAATCTCATCGTTAATATTCTACGGATGTTTGAGCCTTCATTATCTCCCGTTATTAATCGTCTCAGTCATGGTAAATTATTTCGTGAGCGTTAGAATTTCAGCGAGCGGCTTTTCTTGGAATTGGCCGGGAAAAAAATATACATCATCAAAAAGTTCCGGCGGGTCTGGTAATTTTTCGTCTGATGAAAAGTTGAGCACGAACACGTCAGCAAAAAAGTTCTGGCTAATCTTAGGAATTGTGTTTAATTTTGCATTATTGGGATATTTTAAGGTGATTAATTCGCTTCCATTGGGAATTTCATTTTACACTTTCACTCAGACGGCGCACCTCGTTGAAGTCTTTCGCAACTCAATCACAACAAAATCACTTCTTGAATATTCGGGCTATGTTACGTTTTTCCCGTGCATAACTTCCGGGCCTATAATGAACGCAAAAACTTTCTCGCTGAGTTATGAACTTGACTATGAGAATATCGCGAGGGGAATTACACGTTTTACTCTGGGATTATTCAAGAAAGTATGTATTGCTGATTTGCTCGCTCATACTGTCAATGAACTGTTTGCTAGTGCCGGATTTCTTACGTTTATTGAGGCTTGGGCGGCGGCTTTTGGCTATGGAATGCAATTATACTTTGACTTCTCAGGTTACAGCGATATGGCTATAGGAATTGGCCTGATGTTCGGCGTAAGTCTTCCTGAAAATTTCAACTCTCCTTACAAGTCAACGAGCATTATAGATTTTTGGCGGCGCTGGCATATTTCATTAGGAGCATGGATAAGGGATTATATTTATATTCCATTAGGAGGAAGCCGCGAAGGTGAGTTCAAGAAAATTCGGAACGTTTTTATCGCTATGTTATTCACGGGAATTTGGCACGGAACAGGCTTAACGTTCATAATATGGGGACTTCTTCACGGAGTTTTTCTCGCTGTCAATCATCAATGGAGGCGCTTAAACGTGAAACTTCCGGCGTTAATCTCATGGCTGATTACGTTTTTATGCGTTACGTTCGCTTGGGTAATCTTCAGGGCAGAAAATCTCAATGAGGCCGGGAAAATTATTACGGCGATGCTGAACGTGAAAAATATCATGCTTCCTTCAAGATTGGCCGGATATTTGGGATTTCTCGGAGCTTACGGAGTTTCATTCGGAGTATTCGCAACGGGCTTGAAAATGTTAGCTTTAATCCCTTTTGCGATGATAATTACATTCTTTTTCTCGAATAGTAAGGAGCTTACGGGAAATTTTAAGCCTGGAATTGTTAAACTTGCGATTGTCTTTGTCCTATTAGTAATTTCCTTCGTGAACTTATCGGGAATATCAGATTTTCTTTACTTCCAGTTTTAGAGCCAGGAGGAGCAATCATGACCGCTAAAAAGTATGTAATCTCGCTCATTTCAATTTTGTATATTTTTTTCGCCGTTAATCTTTCGCTTTGGTATTGTTGCACTAAAAAATTTTTCACTCAGAGGGATTTGAACAGGTTAGGAAGTTATTACACGACTTCGGATTTAACAGGTCTGGCCAATTATCAGCGTCATCATGAGGAATTTACGGCTGAGACAATAAGAAATCTTGACGCAATCAAACTTGGAAGTTATCACACATCTACGGGTTTAATAGGCTCGGCAGATTATCAGCGTAATCATGAGAAATTTACGCCCGGAACTTTCGACATAATCACAATCGGAGATTCTTTCTCACAGGGAGGCTATCAAGATTATTTTACGGATAAACTCGGAATGAAAGTTTTAAATATTAACATGACTGGGCATTGCCTTAACGATATTTACAAGCTGATTAGTTCGGGGATTATTGATGAGCTTAAACCGAAAGCGATAATTCTTGAGAGCGTTGAACGTTCCGTACAAAACAGGCTGGGAATGACAGAGATTATCCCTGTAAAAATCTCTCGTGAGGAAGTTTTAAGACGAATATCGAGGCCGCAGACTTCAGAAAATATCTCACGGGGAATTTTTCCGCCAATTATGATGAAAACGAACATAAAATTTTTACGTGATATATTTTATCGCATTATCAATCCCGAACAATTAAGCCCAAAAGTTTACATAAATCAGCTCGCGCAATATCTCTTCACAAATCCCGGTCAAGAAAATTTATTCATGCATTATCACGAGGACTTGAATTATTTATCACAAACTCATAATCCCGAAATGATTAACAGGAACTTGAACAACGCCGCCAAACTCTTAGCCGAGAAAAATATTACGCTCTTCTTCATGCCATGTGCGGACAAATACGATTTATATTATACGTACCTTAAGGATAAACACGGACGGCCTGAAAACCCGTTTTTTGACGAGATGAGACGAGTTCAGCCGAAAAATTATATCTTCATCGACACGAAAGCTATTTTGCGTAAAGCTCTTGAACGAGGCGAGAAGGACATTTATTATCTCAACGATACTCATTGGAGCTGGAAGGGCATGGAAAGAGTGAGCGAGGAGATTGCGAAGTATTTATTGCCGTGAGTATGATTGCTAATGAATTTTATGTGAAGATTATACGTGAGGCCGACATGAGCAAAAGTTTATGTGAAGAAATTTTATTGTCGAGAAAATATAATATGTTCTATTTTGTTGATGAAAAAATTTACGCAAATATTCACTGGCTTTACAAATTGAATTAAGCGGGATTATCACATAAAATTGATACACGTACCAAATCACACAAAACAAATTCAATTTACAAGGGGGTAATCTCTTTATGGCCGGTAATATCAGGCATGGCGTATCACCTATCACCGATTATGATATTTTCCTGTTCAAGCAGGGAACGCATTATCATCTTTACGAGAAGATGGGCGCGCAGAAATTCACGGATCCTTCGGATGGTGCAGAGGGTGTAGCTTTTTCCGTATGGGCTCCGAATGCTCAGGCTGTAAGCGTAGTCGGCAACTTCAACGGCTGGAACACGGAATCTCATCCTCTCGCGGCACGCTGGGACGGTTCAGGAATTTGGGAAGGTTTCGTTCCTGGACTTCAGAAGTGGGAGCTTTACAAGTTCTGTATTCGTAACTCTCACGGTGAAGTCAAGGAGAAAATGGATCCGTTCTCACGCGCATTTGAGCTTCCGCCGAGAACTTCATCAATTACACATTGGCCGGAGTATCAATGGGGCGATAATGAGTGGCTTGAACACAGGGGCGAAAAGATGAACTTATCCGCTCCGTTAAGCGTTTACGAGGTTCATATCGGTTCATGGCGAAGGCACTGGGACGACGGACTTTCACTTTCTTATCGCGAAATGGCAGAGGAACTTCCGGGATATTGCGAGGATATGGGCTTTAACGCTGTCGAGTTTATGCCAGTCATGGAACACCCGTTTTATGGCTCATGGGGCTATCAAACGCTCGGATATTTTGCTCCGACAGCACGCTACGGAACTCCAGAAGATTTGATGTACTTGATTGATGAGCTTCACAAGAAAAATATCGCCGTAATCCTTGACTTCGTCCCGAGCCATTTCCCGACTGACGACTTCGGACTTGCACGCTACGACGGAACAGCATTATACGAGCACGAAGACCCGCGCAAGGGCTATCACCCTGATTGGGGCAGCTACATCTTCAATTACGGACGCAACGAAGTACGAAGCTATTTAATCTCATCGGCGGCATTCTGGATTGACCAGTATCACGCTGACGGCCTCAGAATTGACGCAGTAGCCTCAATGTTATATCTCGACTATTCGCGCAAAAACGGCGAGTGGATTCCGAACATTTACGGCGGACGTGAAAATCTCGAAGCAATCTCACTCCTTCGCGACATGAACAGTGAACTTTTCGGACGCTTCGGGACAATTCAGACGATAGCCGAAGAAAGTACGGATTGGCCGATGGTTACGCGTCCTGTTTTCTTGGGAGGTTTAGGCTTCGGAATGAAATGGAATATGGGCTGGATGCATGACACTCTTGCTTACATGAGCTTAGAGCCGATTTACCGCAGCTGGCACCAGAACCAATTAACATTTTCAATCTGGTACGCTTTCAGTGAGAACTTCATGCTCCCGTTGTCTCATGATGAAGTTGTTCACGGCAAAGGCTCATTGATTAACAAGATGCCCGGCGACTGGTGGCAGAAACGCGCGAACTTGAGACTTCTTTACGGCTACATGTGGGCACATCCGGGCAAGAAGTTATTGTTCATGGGCGGTGAATTTGCACAGGGGCTTGAATGGAACCACGACAGCGCGCTTGAATGGCATTTGCTCCAGAAGGACGACTTCAGAGGCATTCAAGACTGGGTACGCGACCTTAACAACGCCTACAAGAAATATCCGCCGTTCTATGAGCTTGACTTCGGCAATGAGGGCTTCAGATGGATTGACTGTTCGGACTGGCAGGAGAGTATTGTAGCCTGGCTTCGTAAGGGCAAGAGCGACGATGAATACATACTTTGTGCCGCGAACTTTACTCCTGTTCCTCGTTACGGTTATCGTATTGGAGTGCCGCGCGCGGGGTTCTGGAAGGAAATTCTCAACAGCGACGCTACGAAATACGGCGGTGGCGGACTTGGCAACTGCGGAGGAATGGAGGCTGAAATGGTAGGCTGGCACAATATGCCTTACTCACTCCCGCTTACTCTTCCACCGCTCGGAATTGTCATGTTCCACTTCAGCACGAAGAACACGAAAGACGACGAAGAATGAGCCTGTAACTCTTTTTATGTTAATGTTTAAGCGCGAAAAATAATCATGACTTATTTGATAACGTTTCAGCACGAAAAATAATCATGAACTATTTGATGCTTTAATGTTTCACACGAAAGAGTAATAATTGCAAATTTTTACGGCTTCCCTTAGTTTCGACGAGGGGAGCTGTTTATTTACGAGGCCACGAAACGCACGAAAAATCAAACGTAGGCTATTGCAAGACAAACCGGCCGCATGAAACTATAATTACGCACAACTTTTCTAATTTAGATTGGAGATGACATTATGAAACATTTCATCAAAATTTTACTCGGCGCAGCTGTTATCGTCGGGATTTGTTACGGTTTGAACGTCTTACGCGAGGAGAAAGCCTCTCAACCTGAACCCGAAGTTATCAGGCCAGTCCGAACGATTACGCTTCAAGGCGGAGGCAGTGAGTTCACACGGAGATATTTCGGGACAGTTCAAGGAGGAAAACGTGCGGATTTATCGTTTCGTGTCTCTGGAACTCTCAGCAGAATTTACGTTGAGAAGGGAGCAAGTGTTCGACGAGGGACATTGTTAGCGACGCTTGACCCCCGCGACTTCAACACGAGAATATCTCAGGCACAAAGCGCATTATCTCAGGCTCAGGCTCAGTACAATAACGCTCAGGCAGACTTCAAACGCTACGAAAATTTATACAAGCAGAAAGTCATAGCCCGCGCACAATATGACAGCGTGAAAACTCAAGTTGACGTTGCAAAATCAGCGGTGAACTCGGCCAATGCAAACTTGAAGTCCGCACGTGATGCCCTCAAAGATACTGAACTTCGCGCGCCGTTCGACGGAATTATCGCTAACAGGACGGTAGAGAATTATCAAGATGTTACGGCCAAGCAGACGATTTTCAGCCTTCAGGACTTATCCAACCTTGAGATAGTCTTCAACATTCCGGATAACGACGTTTTGACCGCACCTATTCCTCAGGTGAGAAACCTCCAAGACTTGCGAAGTCATACCGAACTTTTCACAGTTAACGCGCGGTTTGAGGCTATGCCCGATAAAGTTTACGCTTTGAGGCTGAAGGAAATTGCTACACAGGCGACTGCGGCGAACACTTACCCCGTAACAGCGACGATGCCCCAGCAAAAAGATATTCGCGCGCTTCCGGGAATGGCTGTAACCGTTGAAGTTGATTTTTCAGGCGGCAATAATTCGGAGAAGTCATCAGGAAAATTCTTAGTCCCAGTTACGGCGATACGAAACGAGAATAACAGCAATTTTGTGTGGCGTTATGCTGTCGGTCAAGTCTCGCGGGTTCCTGTGAACGTCGGCCAAATTCATAATGACTCGTCAGTCGAAATCGAAGGCGCAACTCTCAGCAACGGCGATGTAATCGTAACGGCGGGCGTGTATTTCCTTCATGAGGGGCAGAAAGTCAGATTGTCGGAGGAATAAGGCCATGACAAGAGCAGAATATTTTCGTGGTGAAAATGTCAGCTATTCGGAGGCGTAATCATGGACATAGCAAGAGCAAGCATAAAACGTTTCAGAGTAATAATATTCATCTGTCTGTTGACGTTATTCGGCGGCATTAAGGCATATTTCGAGATTGGCAAGCTCGAAGATCCTTCGTTCACGATTAAGACGGCTGTAATCTCAGCAGTTTATCCCGGAGCAAGCGCATATGAAGTTGAACAGGAAGTTACGGCCAGAATTGAAGACGCTGTGCAGGCAATGGGTGAGATTAAGCATATCCGCTCACGTTCAACGCCGGGCCTCGCGATAATTTACGTTGACATTAAGGACGAATACACGAGCAATGAACTCCCGCAAATTTGGGACAAGTTACGGCAGAAAGTCAACGACGAACAAGTTTATCTGCCATCTGGAACAACCGTAATTGTCAATAACGATTTCGGAGAAGTTTACGGCCAATATTACGCGTTAATCGGCGACGGTTACACGATGAAGGAGCTTTACGATTACGCCGACTTCCTCAAGAAAAATTTAGTCCTCGTTGATGAGGTTGCAAGCGTAAAAATTCTCGGCGAACAGACCGAAGCAATTTACGTTGAGTTTTCAGCGTCTAGAATGTCAGCGCTCGGACTTTCCCCCTTGATGGTTTTTGCGTCATTAACTCAGCAGAACACACTTTCAGCGATGGGAAATATTACGCTTGGCGACAGATATATACGAATTTCACCGACCGGAGCGATATTAAGCGTTGATGACATCGGCGATTTGGTTATTGGAAACGCCGGAGGAAACTTGACGCGTCTGCGTGAGGTTGCGACAATCAGAAGGGATTACGTGGAGCCTCAAAGTTTCAAGCTGAAGTTTAACAATCGTCCTGCGCTCGCTTTCGGAATTTCGACGGTTGAGGGCGGAAACGTCGTTAATATGGGCCGGGCCGTCTCAGCGAGATTGAAGGAGTTAGAGGCTTTTCGTCCGGTTGGGATTGAGCTTAACGAGATTTACATGCAGTCAGACCAGGTAACAAAATCAGTCAACGACTTCATAATCAATCTCATTGAGAGCCTTGCTATCGTCGTCGGAGTTCTCCTAATCTTCATGGGCTTGCGTTCGGGCTTGATAATCGGCCTCGTCCTGTTAATCACCGTCGCAGGAACTTTCGCAATCATGAACTCGGTGGGAATAACTTTACAGATTGTTTCGCTCGCGGCGTTGATTATCGCTCTGGGTTCGCTCGTCGATAACGGAATTGTCGTAGCTGAAGGAATGTTAGTAGGCGTTGAACGGGGAATGACGATTGAGGATGCTGCTTCGGATTCTGTTGAAGGCTCAAAGTGGGCGATGCTAGGCGGAACATTTATTGCTGTCATGGCGTTTGCTCCGATTGGATTATCGAAGGCTCAGGCCGGAGAGTTTCTAAGCTCAATGTTTCAGGTCGTCGCAATCTCAATGATGCTGAGTTGGTTTGCGGCATTAATCGCGGCTCCTGTGCTGGGAAAAGTTATGTTGAAGCCGTCGAAACAGGAAGGAGACCCATACGACAGATTTTTATTCAGGCTGTATAAGTCGATACTTGAAGGCTGTCTTCGTCATCGAACGCTGACAATCATAATCACAATAGGAATGTTCGCGGCCTCGATGTATTTATATTCTCAGATGGAAACTTCATTTTTCCCGGATGCCGAGACACCTTATTACAACGTCGAGTTATGGAGCCAGCAGGGAACATCTTTAGCGGCACAAGAGAAAGTTACTCAAAAGCTCGTCGACTACATCACTTCACAGCCGGGCGTTAAAAATGTCAGTCAATTCATAGGCGGCGGAGGCTTACGGTTTATGCTGACATACTCGCCTCCTGAGAATAACACGGCATTTTCGCAATTAATGGTCGAAATGGACGACGCACGAAATACTCCGGAGATGCTCCGAAAAACTCAGGCTTATATCGAGGAAAATATTCCTGAGGCAGACGGAGTATGTAAGATGTTCGCTCGTGGTTCGGGAATGAGTGAGAAGATTGGTGCGAGATTTTACGGTGAAAATCCTGACGTTCTGAGGAGTTTAGCGAAACAGGCCCTCGAAGTTATGGAACGCGACAACTCATCGCAATTCAGACGAACTGACTGGCGCGAACCCGTCGAAGTGATACGCCCGAAAATTCTTAAAGACCAAATGCAGAGTTTAGGACTTGGCCGGCCGTTGATAAATTCTGCATTCCAAGTTGCCACAACAGGAATGACAATCGGAGCTTTTCGGGACGGCGATAAATCCCTAGCAATCTACGCCGCTTTCACTCCGGAAGAACGAAACAACATATCAATTTTGAGCTCACTTCCAATTTGGTCGCCGGCGATAAATAAATCCGTTCCGCTAGGCACAGTCTTTACTGAGATGGAAACTGTCTTTGAAGATGATATAATAACTCACAGGGACAGGAGCCGTTACATTACAGCGATGAGTGAGGTTAAACCGGGACACAACGCTGATGCAATGCTCGCGAGGATTAAGCCCGAAATTGACGCGATAAAACTTCCATTAGGCTACACTCTTGAATGGGGCGGACAAATGGAACTATCCGACGAATCGATGGCGGGAATGGCTGTAGCTTTTCCTCCAGCGATATTGATAATGTTCCTAATCATGATTTTCCTGTTCAATGGATTTCGTCAGACGCTGATAATATTTATCTCCCTGCCGTTAATCTTAATCGGAGTTGTCGGCGGCTTATGGATTATGAATATGGACGTGAGCTTTTTGGCAATCGTGGGTATTCTCTCGCTTGTCGGAATGCTGGCTAAAAACTCTATCGTTCTTCTTGACCAAGTGAGCGCGGATTTTGCGGCTGGACGTGATAAATACGAAGCTATTGTTGAAGACGGAGTTTCACGCTTGCGGCCTGTTGCGATGTCGGCAGTTACGACGGTTCTCGGAATGGTGCCGCTGATTTGGGATGTAATGTTCGGGCCTATGGCTGTTACGATTATGGCGGGCTTAACGGTGAGTACGATTTTGACGCTGTTAGTAATTCCCGTGTTGACGGCTGTAGCATATAATGTTCCGTGTCCTGATGAAGACGAAGCGGACGAAGACGAGTAAAAAAACTTGGGAGAGAGTTTTGCGGCTCCCTCCCGTTTGATTTATGCTCTGAACTGTTCAACTTCATGTGTGAGCCTTCTGATTTTGCGAGTAACGAAATGAACAAAACGAAGCATGCTCCTGACAATACAGCCAGAAAGTTCATAGACAAAATCAATGTGAATTAAGCTCAATAATGAACCTGAAAGCATAATGACAATCCCGAGCGGAGCCCCTACGATGACGACAGCAAAAGCCAAACTCAGCCAGAATAAAGCGATTAATAAAACTTGAAACTTTTTGAGCTTATAATACATCGACAAATTCACTCCTTCTTTAATACGCCGGAACATAAACAAGTCCGTTCACTCTCACTAAATCAACTTCGGAATATTCACGGTTCCGAACTTCAACGATATAAACATCGCGGGCTTCTGGCCTGTGAAGATTGGGAGCAATATTCAAAACTTGATTTCCAAACGGAATGCCTCGAACGTTCGCTAAATTCCTGAGTAATTGACTTCGCGGGAGATTATCTACGGGCTGAGGCATCATGTCAATTGCTCGCTTCAACCATTCGTATAATGCTATAGCTCTTCCAGCCGCAGGAGTGTCGTTAATCGCCATCGCACGAGTTCTCCAAAGTAAACGCTTTGTTTCGATGAAGCCCCCTTTTGAAGCTAATAAAATATTTTGATCCGCAAAAATCATTCCCCTGCATGATAAATAAGTTCTGTCGGGTTCGGCGCAATTCCATAATTTCCAGCTCGTACGAATACGCATAAAGTTACGCCAAATTTCGCGGGCTCCCATTCCTCCCATGAAGGAAATCACGATACCGGCCTGCTCTCCTTCAAAACTCTCTATCTCTTCGGACATCATGTAATACGTATCTCTCACGGAAGCATCGGCCCAGTAAGGCATTGGCATAAATCCGAAGTTGTCGAGCATAGCATAACAAATTTTAGCTTCCCTCTCCTGATTTACAGTGAAACGGCTCGCGGCTAATGCAATTCGTTTCTGCTTGTCGTAAATCGTCCGGGCATATTCAGCAAAAGCCGGGCACCTATAATCCCTGTACAAGTCAAGCGCAAAAATATTAGCAATCGGTCGTCCTGCACGGTCAATCAAGACGTTTTCACCGCCCGCGATTAACAACGGAACATTACGCCCGGCCAATCTCGCTAAAAACATTCTGTCAGCGTCAGGCTCAAGAGCAAAGCTCATCACAGCCGCCGTATGCTCGTCAATGTTAATCTCAATGTCCCGCGCGTAATTGTCAGTGCTGGCAGGAGCCGTAAGCCGAACGAATTTAATATCATGGCCGCCGATACCTGAACTACTCTCGGAGATTTCACGTTCACACCAGGCTAAAGCTGTGCTGATTGATTTTCCCGGCTCAGCTTCCCAACCAGACGAAGGCGGGATAATTAAAACGTTCCATACCCAATCATGAGGCTGGGCACAGAACGCTTGATTTACGTTAATTGCGCATAAAAAGATTACGAGTAACGCAAAGATTTTACGCATTGTGAGTGTAATTATTTTTTCCGTGATAACTGCTGAATTACGTCTTGTGTTATATCAACTCCGCCGATTAAGACTACGAATTTATCAAGCACGAGCGTCAATTTTCTCTTTACAGCGACTTCACGCACTGCCTGTTCGCAATCCCTGTAAATCGGAGCCATTAATCTCTGTTCTTCCTGAGCAAGTTCCATTCTCTTAGCTTGGACCGCTTGAGCCTTCTTCGCTGTGTCAGTCTCTTTGTCGGCGGCGGCTTTAGCTTCGTTCTCTTTCTGGCGGGCAATATTCGCTAAATCTTGACGGGCCTTTGCAAGTCCAGGATGATTGTTGAGAATTTCTCCCCTGTCGACAACTCCGACGAACTCGGCTGATGCTGGAGCGGCGGCGGCTTGAGTGTTCTTTTTGGCGGCAGCTGAAGCTGAAAGGGCAAAACTGGCTACGATAAGTGAAACTGTGATGATGAATAATAAAATTTTCTTTGTTGACATACTAAAAATTTTCCTCCTAATTTCTATGTATGCTGCATTCTAGCATTCTATGTTTGATGCTGAAAACGTAAAGTTGACTAATTCAACCGCGCTATTATACAAAATTTTTCTAACTTGTGAACTTATTCGCGAGTAATAATTTCTCGTTTCTCTAGAATTTTCATAACTGGAACATTGACAAGATAACAGCTCTGCTTTCTCAAGCAGACACGTCATAATCATTCACGAGTAATAAATTTCCCGCAATTTTCATCAATGAAACCCCGATAAGATAACAAGCTCGGCATAAAGACAATGCTAATCACTCACGTGTAATAATTTCCCGCTTCTCTAAAATTTTCATCAATGGAACACCGACAAGATAACAGGCTCCGGCCTCACCAAGTCCGACGTAAAGGCATGTTGCAATCAACGGAACGTTAATCAAGTAATGAAGTTCTGCACCGATTATAATTGCGTTCGAGATTACGGGCCAAAAAGCTCCGATGAAAATATTGCGGGATTTACGGGTTAATATTGCCGCAATCAGTGTAGCAAGTGAGCCGAATATCATATCGATAAGTCCAAAGCCTCCAAAGAAATTTGCGAAGATACAGCCGATAAATAATCCCGGAATTGCCTCAGGAAAATAAAACGGTAAAAGCGTAAGTGCCTCTGACACTCTAAATTGAATTGGCCCGTATGATATTGGAGCAAGCACGACCGTCAAAGCTGTGTAAATTGCTGCAATTAATGCTCCGCGCGCAAGTTTTTCTGTGTAAGTGTTAATATTAATCGCTCCTGACTGTAATTTTTATGCTGCGTGTTGAGTAATAAGGCTCTACAACGTTTCGGACAGCTTCAAGTGAATTTGTGTTGATACAAAGCGGGAGTTCCTTATCGCCTGGATCCATCACGAAAATTCCGGCATTGGCGAAGTCATCAAGAATTTTTTCTCGCAAATCCTCATTCTCACATTCAATCTCAACGATATAACCATAAGGCGGCAATAAATATTCCTGTCTAGCCTTGAGTTCGTCCTGAAAAAATTTCTGCCAGCCTGAACGAAGAAAACTCGCCGTCTTCATCCCTGATGTTCGAGATTGAACTAAAACTTTTCTATCAGAATTTTCCTTGCGTCCCATGTAATACGAATTATAAAGCATTCTGAAGACGTTATAGCGATTGTTATATTCCGTCCTCCAAAGCTCTAAATCCAGATCAAGCCACGCAACAAGACCGGGATTAATTTTACTGCACAGGTCAAGCCCCTTTTGAGTTGAGAGAATAAGTCCGCGCATTTGAGAAACTTTCGAGCTTTTATCATAAACGTGAAAATCTTTGCTGTAACGTGAAATAATCTTAGCGAGAGCATCAAGGCCCGGACGTTTTCCCTTGAAGAATTTACAGCCGCAATTATCGCATTTCTCCGGGAGTTCTCTTAGGCTTCCGCAGGTTTTACAGACTAAAATTTTTCCCTCAGCTTCGCTTCGCATAATTCCGCCGCATTTCTCGCATTTTAAAGATTGGCCGCATTTCTCGCAAAAAACTTCAGCGCTTTCGCCTTTCCTGTTTAATATCCAGATTACATTGCGTTTTTGTGCAAGAGTTTTCAAAGTGTGCTTGATCAGTGAAAATGTCAGGGGAATTTTGCCGTCGATGCCGTTAAACTCCTCTTGTTGTGAATAAAAAATATCGACGAGGATTATATTTTTACGCTCAGGAATTTTTTTTTGTTCTGGGTGAACTCGCAAAAACGTCTTGAGTGAAGGCATTCTTCCGGTTGTGATTAACTCTGCATTGAGAAATTTTGCCCGTCTTCCTGCAAGGCTTCGTGCTGAGATTTTCGGAGAACGTGAAAATATATATGATGAACTCGCTTCGTCCTCGATAATAATTTTTTGAGGGCAAAGAGGCGCGAATATCCCTGACGGTGCGGCTATGACGATGCGAAAATTTCCAGAGTAAACCTGCAGCCAATGTTTCCAGGATTTTGAGGCAGGCCACAATAACGCTTCGGATTTAATATGCTCAGGAAGATGCGTATAAAAATTTTTTGCGGCGGCATGATTAGGGAATAATATTAGGGTTCGTTCGGGTTTGTCCAGCTCATTCACGAAAAAATTAACCCGCTCGAAGTCAAACGGGCTAAAGTTATTCGTCTCGTGAAATTCCCTGTTATCAGTCTCAAATTTTGGAGGAGCTTCAAACTTTTCACCTTCAATAATCTGTTTAGGCAGAACAAACTTCAACACAGCCCCCAAATTGCACATGCATACGCGCGAACTCCAAACTGCCAAGTCCCAAATATCAGGAGGCACAACAGGTTTATTATCTATTACGCCTTCAATCGGCTTAATTTCACCGTTAAAATCTCTCATGCCTTCGCCGAGTACAAAGCCGACGTGCAAATTTTTCTTGACTTCAACGATTACGCGAGTCCCTGAAATAATATTCACAGGAGCTTCATAGGTCAGAGCATACAGCGCCATCTCAGGGATTATGACTTTAAACCTGAATGAATTAGCCAAGAATATTGCTCCAAACGTCGAATGCTATATCTTCCTTAAGGCCAGAAAAAATTTTATCGCCTGGAATTAATCTCAGCGTGTTAGTGTCATACGCAAAGCCGGAGTTTTGAGCTGTTACGTCGTTAGCTAGGATGTAATCAAGATTTTTGCGCGTCAATTTCTCCTTTGCGTGTTCGATTACGTCCTGAGTTTCTGCGGCAAATCCGATTGAAATTTGTCCTTCATGCTTTAACTTTCCGACTTCTGCGGCAATATCCGGGTTCTGGACAAGCTCAAGATTGATTACGTCTCTTCCCTCGCGTTTAATCTTCTGTGAATGAAACTCTTTCGGCCTGTAATCTCCGACTGCGGCAGCTTTCACGATGAAGTCAGCCCATGAGAGATTTTCTTTCACAGCTTCGAGCATCTCAATCGCGGATTTAACATGAATTACTTCAAAGCCGTAATCGTCAAGTTCAACCGGCCCGGCAACAATTTTAACGTCTGCTCCTCTGTACCATGCTGAACGAGCCATAGCCGCGCCCATTTTCCCGGTCGAAGGGTTAGAGATGTAACGCACGGGGTCTAAGTATTCGTGAGTTGGTCCGGCTGTAACGAGAACATTTTTACCCGTCATGTCATGAACAGGACACAAAGCCCGGAAAATTTCATGCATAATCTCCTCAGGCTCAGGCATTCTCCCTTTTCCTGAAACTCCACAGGCCAATGCTCCAGTTGAAGGCTCAACAATTTTTATTCCTGAGAACGCGTGAGAGTTTTTATGAGTTTGCGGGATATTTTCGTCCTGTGCCGATTGAAGCTGTCGTGTCGCAATAACGCGTAAATTCTCCTGAGTAGCCGAATTATCGTACATGTTTTCGTTCATTGCCGGACAAATCAAGACCGGACATGTTGAAGCGATGACGGCAGAAGTCAGCAAGTTATCACAAATTCCGTTTGCTATTTTTCCGAGCGTGTTAGCTGTGCAAGGAGCGATTATGAATACGTCGGCCCATTGAGATAATTTTATGTGCGGGATTGTGTAATCAAAATCATCATCCGTGAAAACTTTACGCCCCGATAGAGTTGATAAAGCCATCGGAGCGACGAAATTTTGGGCTGAGTTAGTCATTATGATTTCGACTTCACACTCAGCCTTACGGATTAATCTTATCAGCTTAGGGAGTTTATAGGCCGCAATTCCTCCGGTTATTCCAAGCAGGATTTTACGGCCAATTTTCCAGGAATTTACACTATTCATTTACAGCAGGGGCATTAATTGGACTTTTTCCCTCTTCGATTTCAAGCAGGACATTTGAGATATAGCGTTCATTGCCGGGATTATTCTTGTCGGTTAGAGCCTCTTCACTTTCACGCCGAGCCTCGGCCGCAATTTTCGCTGTAATCTCGTATTTGTTATCAGTTCCGCATTTCTCAGCAAGCCACTCTAAATCATAAAATTTCATGATTAACTTTCCTCCTAATTATCATGTATCAAGCAAATCTTCTTGCTAATTCCTCGATGCTGTTATCAGTTGTTGCCTGACCGATTGCGTTAAATCTCCATTGGCCGTTTCGCAAGTAAATTTCACCGAAGATCATAGCCGTCATTCCGTCATAATTCTCGGATAAATTATACCTGCAAAGTTCGTTATTGTTCTCGCCGTCGCAAATTCTTATGAAGGCGTTGCGTATCATTCCGAAAGTTTGATTGCGTTCTTTAGCCTTGTAAATGTTCACGACGAATACGATTTTGTCATATCCAATCGGCATGTGTTCAAGGTCAACGAAAATTTGTTCATCATCGCCCGCACCTTCTCCGGTTAAGTTGTCGCCGGCGTGTCTTACGGCTCTTGAAGAATGCTCAAGATTTCCGAAGTAAACTACATCGTTAATGTCGATTAATTTTCCATTCTTGCAGACGAAAGCCGAAGCGTCGCAGTCGATATTATGTGTCTTTTTTCCGCCGAATAAGCCCCCTAAGAAGCCGCCTCCTGAAGATTTTTCCGCCTCGTCCCAGCCTAAGCCGACGATTGCACGCCTTAAGGTTGAGCCGTCGGATTTTCTCAGGTCAACTTTTTGTCCTTTTTGCAAATTTACGGCCATGATTATATTTTCCCTTCTTTCAGTGAAATATTAACTTTACACGTGTATTGCTCAAAAGTTAATAATCTCGCAAAAATTTTTCATGTTGTTTACCTTGTAAAAAACTCCCACATAAATATTTACGACGAAGCGCCAGCATTCAGAGCCTGAAGCCATGACCTGAACGATGAAGGGTTTCTTGTCTGGATTAAAACGGGGCCGGGACCTCGAAATCTGCACACTAAGCCTTCACCGCTCGTTAAACTTGAGAACCAGCCTGATGATGCCTTCTCAACTTTATAGTTCATGTAATCCGGCCAAGCTACTAAATGTCCGTTGTCGATTATGACTTCTTCGCCGTCGGATAAATTAATCGCGTGGATTGCTCCGAAGCTACTTAAGAAGACTACGCCTTTACCGTGAATGTTGAGCACGAAAAATCCCTCGCGTGAGAATAAGCCCTGAGATAAATTCTGCATAGCCGTATCAACTTCTACGCTCTCTTCGGACGCTAAAAATCCGTCTTTCTGGACACGAAGCCCGTAACTTCCATCGAGACCAACATCAATAATTCCGCCTGGTGCAGGATGACCGAGCAGGACATTTCCCGGACCTCTTGAGGCTGTAATTCTCTGGAAAAAGAAACTTTCTCCGGTTAAGAATTTTCTTGCAAGCCCGCCGAGAAAGCCTTTATCTCCCATTGTTCCGGTTATGTCGAGATTAGCTGACATTGCAACCATAGCGTCGGATTCAGCTTTGATGCTCTCGCCTCGTGATAATTCGCACTGAACGACGGGAAAAGCATCTTTGTATAAAATTTCGTATTTCATGATTTACACCTTAATTTTTATAGCACAACGAGAAAAGGGGAAATGCCGGAATTTATCAGCACTCCCTCAAAATTTCATGTGCTCCCACTAAATTAAGAACGAAGCTAATTTTTACACATTAACTCCGAAGTTTTCGCAAAGTGCTTTTAATCCTCCCTTGAAGCCTGAGCCTATTGCGTTAAATTTCCATTCTCCGGCGTTCCTGTAGAGTTCTGCGACGACTACAGCGGTCTCAATTGAGAAGTCCTCGCCCAAATCGTAACGGATTAAGTTTTCGCCTTTCTCTTCATCAGCGACACGGATAAAAGCGTTTGAGACTTGGCCGAAGTTTTGTTTGCGGGCTTCTGCGTCGTGGATTGTTACGGTGAATGAAATTTTTTCGACTGTTGCCGGGACTTTTGCGAGGTCAATCGTGATTTGTTCGTCGTCGCCTTCTCCTGCTCCTGTTCGGTTGTCGCCTAAGTGGATTACTGAACCTGACGAGTGAGTTTTGTTGTTGTAGAATACGAAATCGGCATCGCTTGCAACTTTTCCGTTAGCACCGAGAAGGAAAGCCGCCGCATCGAGGTCAAAGGGAGATTGTCCGTCGTATTTATTAACGTCCCAGCCGAGACCAATTAAAACTTTTGAGAGTCCGGGATTATTTTTTGTGAGGTCAACTTTCTGTCCTTTAAACAAACTTATCATGAATAAAACGCCTCCTGTGAAAATTTCTGCAATTATAACAAAAAACAGTCCGACTTTTCGCTCCCACCCACCCGCCCCGCTCAAAGTCGGACT
>JAFTCP010000057.1 GCA_017454625.1 Synergistaceae bacterium | reverse complement strand
CATATCATGAACCGTAATTATCTTCTCCGGGTTAAACTTGCACGCAACCCCATCACTCAGAAATTTTCTCATCGCCTCACGCCACGCCTTAATATCTCCGTCCGGAATTAAGCCAGAATTTTCGCCAGCAATCTCATGCAGCGCCTCCAAGTCCGACGCTAACACAGGCAATCCCTCAGCAACAGCCTCAAGCACAACTAATCCCATTCCCTCGCTGTGAGACGGAAATAATAAACACGAAGCCTCCGACATGAAAATTTCTATCTCGTGTTTGTCCTTAGCTCCATGAAATTTTACACGATTACTCAAGCCGAGATTATTCGCTAATTCATCAAGTTCATGATGCTGAGGACCTTCACCGATTATGTCAAGCGACCAGTCATAATTTTTCAGCTCACTCAAAGCCTGCAAAACAACGTCAATTCCCTTAAGCCTCGTCAACCTTCCAACTGTCAAAAACTTTGTTATGCCTTTATTTTCTGGTCGTAAGTCAGGTATTATTTGCTCATGCTGATATTGGGAAAAGCTAATTTCGCTTGTTATTGTTTCTGCGTCAATATTTTTATGCTCTGATTTCGAGATATTTACTTCGTTCGGGATTATTTTTTCCTCAGTATAAATTTTTTCATGCCTGAGACGTGAGTTATTATTCCTCAATTTCGGCGGAACAATACCATTCGGGATTATTATATTCTCATCAGGAAGATAATTTTGCAGATGATGCCTCACAGCTTCGGAGACGCAGATAACTCCGTCAGCATGTTTAAGCGCGATTAAGCCGGGATTTAACGAGTAAAGCGCGTGAGCTGTCATGAGCCACTTGACTTTAATCCTTCGCGACAAAATCCAAGCGACCCATGCAGGAACTCTTGAATGAGCATGAATTATATCCCAGCGATATTTTTTGTTGAGTTCGGCCAATTTTCGAGAACAGTAAAGCACCGTAAACAAATTCTTGCGGTAAACAGGAAGATGAATTATTCTCACGCTTTCAGGAAGCTCACTCTCAAGATGCCCTCCCGAATTTGCAAGCGTAACTTCATGTCCCCTCGAAGCCATCTCACGAATTAAATTCAGAACGTGAACCTCAACACCTCCCTCATCAAATCCAGGAACGATATATAATATTCTCATTTACTGATTATCCATTCGGCAGCTCGTTTTGCTTCATTGTAGTCAAGATTATGTTTCTGTTCAGGAGGCTCAAGAAATCTCATCAGGTCAGGTTTTTCGCCTAAATCCTCAATCAATCTCCTGTTAATCATCTTGTCAAACATAGCATCAAAACGTTTAGCCCCGTAACCGAAGAACTCTTTGACTTTATGCGGTATTCTCGGAACTCGTAATAATCCCACCTTGAAACCAGCCGTAACAGCCTCAGAGACCATCGAGACGGAATCATCAGTCGCGAGAACGTGAGTTGCTTTTCCCAGCAATGCAGTAACTGAATTATAATGAGGCTTCTGCGAGATTAATATCATGTATTCAACCGTCGGAACTCCGTTAAACATTTCCGCCAACTTTTTATCAACGGCTTCACCTGTCCTCCTTGAGCTTGTGATTAAAAGTTTTATCCCGTCAACGTATCTTAACGGCCCTAACGTATCTTCTGCCCATTCAGGAGTTAATTTATAGTTCGCATCGCTTCCGCCGACAAGAATAACTAAAACTTTCTCGCCCGTGAAGTCCTTTCCGGTGAAGAACGCATTAGCAATTTTCGGCAAATCCGGAATGTAAATATGATTAGGCGCTCCCAAAGTCGTGCAGATATTCAGAGCTGTCGGATCATGAAAGTCATGTTCAGGAACGACGGCGTAATCAAAAGGCTTTGTGCCCAAAACTGAAGGTGTCATCACGACGGCTGATTTATTCCCGGTAGCTTTGGCGAGAGCAAGACAAAAAGGAGCCGTAGAACTTCCAGCAGAGATAAATAATGTATCCTTTTCGATTCCGTCAGCAGAAACTCCAAATTTAGTAAGCCATTTTTTAGCGTAATCCTGACCTCCTTTTGCGAGTTTTCGTGCAGAAACTTTCAGCTTCATAAATCTTTGCAAGCCATGTAACTTCGGGACGTGAACAATCTGCTCAAGATGGGCCCCGCTTAATCTTTCGAGCCACTCCGCAATCCCTAATGACTGGTGATAATGCCCGCGTATGTCATCGCTCAGAAGTATTACGTGTTTGAATTTCGGCATCTCATAATTCCCCTCACTCTCTCTAAATCTTCAGGTGTATCCACTCCGACGCTTTCATTTTTGCAATCGGTAATCTTCACTCGAATTTTATAATCATGTTCCAAAATTTTTAATTGCTCCAGACTTTCGGCATCACTAAGAGGAGTTGCGGGAAGTGATACGTATTTTCTCAGGAAATCGACGCTGTAACCGTAAATTCCTATATGCTGGTAAATCGGCAGATCTGACTTGTTGCGCTTGTACGGAATTAACGAACGCGAGAAATATAACGCGAAATTTTCACGGGACAAAACGACTTTTACGACGTTGGGATTAGCGAAATCGTCAACGAGTTCACTGCATAAAGTTACGCAATAATTATCACGTAAAAGCTCGGCGACTTCATCAATCATTAACGGATCTAATAACGGCTCGTCCCCCTGAATGTTGATAACCGCGTCAATTCCAGCAAAATTTTTCTCGGCCCGTTCCGTCTTGTTCGGAAGCTCTGAAGCTGTATCATTATAACCCGTGAAAATTTTCACAGCCTGTTCACATCGTGCCGTTCCGTTTGGAAGTTCTGAACTCGTCATTACGGCCTGACCTCCGAAACTTTTTACGCAGTCATAAATTCTCGTGTCATCCGTCGCGACGAGAACATCACAGAGACTTTCTGACATCTTCGCGCGTTCATAGACACACTCAATCATAGTTTTCCCGTTTATGTCAGCTAAGGGCTTGCCGGGAAATCTTGTAGACGCGTAACGTGCCGGGATAATTCCTAAAATTTTCATGCTATACCTGCCTTCAAGAGTTCATGAATGTGGATAATTCCGACGGGTTTATTATCTTCTACGGCGATTAACACGCTGACTTGATTTTGCTCAATAACTCTCACGGCTTCGGCGGCTAATGCGTCAGGGCTTATAGTTTTGGGCGTTTTGGTCATTGCGTCCTCAATCCTCGTGTTGAAAGCGTCATTGCCGGATTTTTCCATTAATCTGCGCAAATCTCCGTCCGTGAAAATTCCCGTCAAGTTTCCGGCTTCATCGACAATGCATGTAGTCCCGTAACCTTTTCCCGTAATCACGAACAAGGCATCTTTAACGGTTACGCCCTCTTTCACGACAGGAAGATTTATCCCGCTTCCCATCAAGTCGCGAACTTTCGTCAACAATTTACGTCCTAATGCTCCGCCCGGATGGAACATAGCAAAATCCTCACGCTTAATCCCTCGCAAAATCGTAACGATTGCCGCTAATGCATCACCAATTACAAGCTCAAGCGTCGTACTGCTCATAGGGGCCAATTGCAATGGGTCGCCTTCCGTTTCAACGTGAGCATTCAAGACTATATCAGCATGTTGTGCCAACGGTGAAGTCAGAGAGCCGGTTATAGCTATCATTTTTGCACCGATACGTGAGAAATTCGGCAGTAACGAGACAATCTCGGCTGAAGCTCCGCTGTTGCTGATGAACAGGCCAATATCCTCACGCCTGACCATTCCTAAATCTCCGTGTGAGGCTTCGGCGGCATGAAGGAAGAATGACGGAGTTCCGAGTGAAGCGAGCGTTGCAGAAATTTTTCGTCCAATATGCCCGGATTTTCCCAGACCTGCGACGACAACGCGGCCTTGACACGCATAAATCTCACGAGCTGCCTTCACAATTTCAACGTCAAGATTTTCTGCTGAACGTAAAATCTCGTTGGCTTCGGTGAGCATTAATTTTTTCGCTGAGTTCAATAATTCCTTGTCAGAGTGAGGCAAATTTTTTCATTCCTCCTTAATATTGTTATGAATTGCTGAGAAAATCTTCACATCAACAAGAGATAGTTTATGCTAATAGCAATTTTTATCATCAAGATGTAAATTTTTCTCGTATCTAGAAATCTTCACACTAACACTAACTGCCGCAATTTTTATCATCATCATCAAGATTAAAACTTTTTCTAGTATTATGGATTGCTAAAACTTGGTCAAGAAATTTTTCCATCTTGTCCAACGGTATCATGTTAGGTCCGTCGCTCAATGCTTCTTTTGGGTTCGGGTGAGTTTCAGCAAAAATAGCATCAATCCCGACACCTGCGGCCGCACGAGCTAAAGGAAACGCGAGCTTGTAATTTCCTCCGCTTGCTCCTCCGAGTTCTCCGGGCTTCTGGGTTGAATGTGTTGCGTCGAACATAACGGGGTAACCGAAATTTTTCATCGTAACAAGTCCTGTCATGTCAACAATAAGCTGATGATAGCCCATAATTGTGCCGCGTTCACAGAAAATTACGTTGTCATTTCCGGCTTCACGACATTTAGCGGCGGCATAAATCATGTCCTCAGGAGCTAAGAACTGGGCTTTCTTGATGTTGATAATTTTTCCGGTCTTAGCGGCGGCAACTAGCAAGTCAGTCTGTCGGCATAAAAACGCTGGGATTTGCAAAATATCGACGACTTCACCAGCTGGAGCGGCTTGATGGCTTTCGTGAATATCCGTCAAAACAGGAACATCAACGATGCGTTTAATCTCGTCTAATTGTTCAAGTCCTTTTTCGAGTCCCGGACCTCGCCAAGCATGAACGGAAGTGCGATTAGCTTTATCAAACGAGGCCTTGAAGATGTAAAGCAAATTTCTTTCATCGCACAATCTCTTCATGAATTTAGCGACACGAATACCGAGCTCCTGACTTTCAAGCGAACAGGGGCCCGCTATGACAGCAAGGCTCCCGTCCCCGATAAACTTTCCGTTAAGGTAATATTTTCTTACTTCCAATTTTTTACTACGCTTTACCGTCAGAACCGAAGAGCCTGATTTTCTCTCTGACTGTTTCTTTGATGGCCTCGAAGCCCGGAGCTAATAACTTTCTGGGGTCATAGCCTTTGCCCTGATTGTCCTTGCCCTCTTCGATGTATTTACGGGTTGCGGCCGCAAATGCAAGTTGGCATTCTGTGTTGACGTTGACTTTTGACACGCCGAGTGTGATAGCTTTCTTGACCATTTCGTCGGGAATTCCTGAGCCGCCATGAAGAACGAGGGGCATTAAACCTGTTTTCTCCTGGACTGCCGCGAGTGTCTCGAATGATAAGCCTTTCCAATTGGCCGGGTATTTTCCGTGAATGTTGCCGATTCCAGCCGCGAGCATATCAACGCCGAGATCCGCAATTCTCTTGCACTCGTTGGGGTCTGCACATTCGCCCATTCCGATAACGCCGTCTTCTTCTCCGCCGATTGCTCCGACTTCAGCTTCGATTGTCATTCCGAGCATATGAGCCGCATGTGTAAGCTCTACGGTTTTTGCGACGTTCTCATCGATTGGGAAATGTGAGCCGTCGAACATGATTGACGTAAATCCGGCCTTAATGCATTTGTATGCGCCTTCGTAAGTTCCGTGATCGAGATGCGTACAAACAGGAACTGTGATGCCAAATTCCTTGTCCATAGCTTCAACCATTGCTTGAACAGTTCGGAAGCCGCCCATGTATTTTCCTGCACCTTCGGAAACGCCGAGAATTACGGGAGATTTGAGCTCTTCGGCAACCTGGAGAACGGCTTTTGTCCACTCAAGATTGTTGATGTTGAACTGACCGACTGCGTAATGTCCGGCTTTAGCTTTTGTGAGCATTTCTTTTGCATTTACTAACATTGAAAGAATTACCCTCCTAAATAATAAAAAATTTTGGATAATGTAATTATATAGCATTTTGTGATTTCACGCTTAATCATGCTCAATCTTACCTCTTCAATCCTTCATTAGCTTTCTTTCACGCTGGCAATTTCCCCTCTTCAATCGCATTTTTTCAACCTTATTATCTTAGCCGCATTATCTCCCACATTTATTTCTGTCTTAATCATATTATCCCCTTCATTTATTCCCACGTCTTCCCCACTCATTTATTCCTTTCTTATCACCTCATTTATTCTTGTCTCAATCACATTATCACCTATATTTATTCCTGTTTTATACCCTCATTTATTCTCGTCTTATCCCTGCATTTATTCTCGTTTCAATCACATTATTACCTATATTTATTCCTGTTTTATACCCTCATTTATTCCCACCCGTTTTTATTTATTCCCACCCACCCGCCCGCAATAAGCTATAATTACAAAAATTATCATGAGGGAGAAATTTTTTATCATGACAGACTTAGAAATCGCTATGTCCCGGACTTGGGCAGAAATTAATCTTGATAACTTAGCTCACAACATAAAAACTTTACGCGCAATCTTACGTCCTCAAGCTAAATTTTGCGGAGTTGTCAAAGCAAACGCTTACGGTCATGGAATGTTAGCCGTCGCGAAAAAACTTCAGGAGTGTAACGCCGATTACTTAGCCGTCGCGAGCGTCCCGGAAGGTGTTGAACTTCGTAAAAACGGGATAACTTTACCGATTTTATGTTTAGGCCAGGCTTCTACGGAACTCGCTGAATTAATCTGCAATTTCGGGATAACTCAGGCTGTCGGAGATTTAGCGAACGCACAAAAACTTTCGGATTATGCCGTGAGCGTGAATAAGAAAATTCGTGTTCACGTAAAAATTGATACGGGAATGAGCCGAACAGGTTTTTATTGGCCGGAACACGACGACGAGATTAAAGCCAAGACAGCCGACGAAATTTTAACGCTCTCAAAACTTCCCGGACTTGAAACAGAAGGAATGTTCACTCACTTTGCAATCTCAGATGACGACGAAGTTTTTACACGTCTTCAGCTAAAAAAACTCCTTGAGGCAAAAGATTATCTCTCAAAACTTGGCCGAGACTTCGCAATCATTCACGCATCAGCCAGCACCGGAGTGTTAAAGTATCCTGAGGCTCATTTAGACATGGGACGTTTCGGGCTTGCGTTATACGGTTATGCTTCTCCTGATGTCGGCAATGCCGGAAGCGATGTAGACTTGAAGCCGGTTATGACCGTTAAGAGCAGAATTACAGCCGTCCGAAAAATGCCTGCCGGTGAGACTGTGAGCTACGGAAGAACTTTTACACTCAAGCGCGACTCTTTGATTGCTGTAATGCCGATTGGTTACGCCGACGGTTATCCCAGAATACTCACAAATCAATCACAGGTAAAAATTCATGATACGTTATGCCCGACTGTCGGACGCGTATGCATGGATATGACGATGGCCGACGTTACGGATATTCCCGGAGTTAAGGCTGGGGACATTGCGACGATTTACGATTACGAGTTAATGCCTCAAGCCGCACAGAAAGCCGGAACGATCATTGACGAAATTGTATGCCGAGTTATGCCGAGAATTACACGAGTTTATGTTGATAATGATAAAATGATTCTGAAGAAATAAGCCGCATGTGAAAGCCTGAGTGTGAAAATGACGCTGAAACTGACGCATGAAAGCCTGAATGTGAACCTGATAATGGGGAAATGGTGCTGAAAAAGTAAAATGCTGAGAATTACGCGCCTGATGACAATATGACGAGGAAATAATAACATGTTGCCATTTAGATTAAAGCCTGTATTCAAGAATTATTTATGGGGCGGGACAAAATTAATCACGGACTGGGGAAAAAATCCGGAGAGTGAAACACTAGCTGAGAGCTGGGAATTGGCATCACATCCCGACGGCGATAATGTTATTCTTGACGGAGAACTTAAAGGCTTAACGTTATCCGAAGCCGTAAAAAATTTTCCTGAGATTGTCTCGCCTAAATTTAATCCCGCTGAAACTTTCCCTTTGATGGTGAAATTGATTGACGCGAAATTGCCTTTGTCAATTCAGGTTCACCCGTTCAATGAGTATGCGCGACGTGTCGAACATAGTCGAGGGAAAACAGAAGCATGGTATATTCTCGGCCATGAAGAAGGAGCGTTCATCTACATGGGATTTGCTCATAACGTTGGACGTTCTGACTTTGCGGAAGCTATCGAGAACGACACTTTGACTGAGTTATTGCGAAAAGTTTATGTTCATGACGGCGATACGTTTTTCATTCCAGCCGGGACAATTCACGCAATCGGAGCAGGGATTACACTCGCGGAAATTCAGGAGAACTCAAACGTAACTTACAGAGTTTACGATTACGGACGACGAGGCCCGGACGGAAAAACTCGTGAGCTTCATATTGAGAAGGCCCTTGACGT
>JAFTCP010000056.1 GCA_017454625.1 Synergistaceae bacterium | reverse complement strand
ATTGAGATACGGACTTCAGATTGCAAATTACGGGCTTGAAGAGGCTTGCAGAAAGAACGATGTAATCTGCTCAGCCGTCAACACTTACAAGGGAAAAATAACGTTCAAGGGAGTAGCTGATGCGTTCGGCTATGAGTATACGGATTTTAGGAGTATGCTGTAAATCTCATGCCGTCATTGTCGATGATGCCTCTGCCTGCTCCAACCGATGATAAAGAGTTCGAACGTCTCTTAACGGATTATGCCGCCGCTAAATTCGGAATATCCGCGACTTTATGGGGACGTAAAGGCCAGAAGCAAAAAGGAATTGATATTGCGGCTGCCCTCCCTGATGGAAATTTAATCTGTGTTCAGTGCAAAGATTATCAGAATACGAAGATTACTACACAATTTCTTGATGACTGCATAACTGAGGCAGAAAACGGAGGGCTTCCAATTTCACATTTCGTGATTGCTGTAGCTTGTGAACGTGATGTGAAGCTCCAGGAGCATATAGTTTCTGTGAATTTACAAAGACTTTTACAGGCAAAATTTCTCGTTGAGCTGGTGTTCTGGGATGACATTCAACATTTCGTGAAGCTGAATGCTGACATGCTCAGAGTTTATTATCCGGAACTTTACAAGGCTGGCATGAAAGATTATCCTGAACTCATAAGGTCAGAAGAGGATTTAAGGCTTTCATTCCTGAACGTGTTAGTCAAGTATGGAATTATGAATTTCTTGGAGATTAACCCGTTCTTCGGAGTATATACCTGGCAGATTGATGCATATGAAAATTTCGCAGTAAGCATGAACATCATCATGACAAAGGCAATCACAATAACTTCAACTCAAACGTATAAAAATATTGCGGAGTTTTTATTTTGGAGCAACGAAATTTGCAACTTAATAACGTTAAGGGTTCACACTGACGACGGAAATTTTGCAACAGTTCAGAACCCTTTTTACATCCAAAATCAATCAAAAACTGAAAAATGTCTCGATAAATTTCGGACTAACGCAGAAAGAGTACTCAACAAGATTAAGTAACAACATGCCCTCTGCCGAAAACAGGGGGTAATTCTTCATAAAGTAAGGATGAAATCTCTCATGCCCCCAAGAAAATTAATCTCCGAAAAAGAAGCCGCCAAACTCCCGGAAATCGACGCTTACACTCACGACACACATACTCGCACAACAATTCCTCGCGCAGGACTTTCACGCTTCGACAAAGACGCTCAGCCTCCAGCAACTTACAGCTTCGACCCGAATTTTTCCCCAGCTCTCGACTGGTCAGGAAAATCTGAGAGCTTAAGTTTCGACGTCCCCGTCTCCTCACTCCACATTCACGAGACAGTCAACCCGATAAAAGTCATCAGCTCCGTTCGCAAAAATCTCCAGTCATCACAGACTTTCTTTGACTTAAGCGTTGACAACATCGAACGAATGAACCGACGCAACGCCTCAATCGAATGCTACAAACACAAAGAAAACTGGACTAACAGGCTCATTGCCGGAGACAGCTTAATCATCATGAACTCCCTAATCCAAAAAGAAAACATGTCCGGCCAAGTCCAAACGGTTTATGTCGATCCGCCTTATGGAATAAAATTCGGCTCAAACTTTCAGCCTTACTTCAACAAACGCGACGTTAAAGACAGAAACGACGACGACTTGACGACCGAACCCGAGATGATTAAAGCCTTCCGCGACACTTGGGAACTCGGCATCCACTCATACTTGACTTACCTGCGAAATAGACTACTCCTCGCGCGGGAATTACTCAGCCAAACAGGCAGCATCTTCGTACAAATCAGCGATGAAAACGTCCACCTCGTGAGATGCCTTCTTGATGAGATATTCGGCACTGAAAATTTCGTGAGCATGATAACGTTCAAGAAAACTTCACCGCTCGGCAGTAAGGGATTGGCCGGAATATGCGATTATCTTTTGTGGTATGCGAGGGATAAACAACAGATGAAATATCATGACATCTTCACGAGCAAAGAAGCAGGGGAAGGAACACTTTACACATGGTTAGAGCTGAAGGACGGGACAAGAAGGCCAATGACGAAAGAGGAGAGACGTTCAGAGAAGAATTATCCTGATGGAGCAAAATCTTTCAGATTGGATACACTAGTTTCTGCTGGTTACACTGCGACGTGCATGTATGATTTCGAGTTTGAGGGTAATACGTATAAGTGCGGCAAAAAAAGTTGGAAGACTAACGAGGAAGGAATGCAACAGCTCATAAGACAACGACGAGTGATGGCTCCCGGAAAAACTCCAGCATATGTAAGATACCATGATGATTTTTCCCTGCAAGCCTTAAACAACCTCTGGGATGACACAGGTGGAGCTTCGGACATGCGATATGTTGTGCAGACATCTACGAAAGTCATTGCCCGCTGTATTCTCATGAGTTCGGATCCAGGCGATTTAGTTCTTGACATCACATGCGGTTCCGGCACTACGGCTTATGTCGCTGAACAATGGGGCCGGCGATGGATTACGTGTGATACTTCGAGGATAGCGATTGCGATTGCGCGCCAGCGGTTATTGACGGCTGATTATGAGTATTACAAACTTGCTGATATTGAGCGCGGAATTGACGGCGGATTTGTGTATAAGACGGTTCCGCATGTTACGTTGAAGTCGATTGCGAACGATGAGGAGCCTTCGCGAGAAATTCTCTATGACCAGCCCGAAGTTGAGAAGAAGAAAGTCCGAGTTACAGGCCCGTTCACGGTTGAAGCTGTTCCGTCTCCTGTTGTTCTGAGCGTTGAGGAGGCAATAAATTTTGGTGATGATGACGACGACGAGATTAACTCAGGGGCGAGGATGTCGGATTGGCGCGAGCAGTTATCAGCGACGGGAATAATCGGGCGTCAAGGTGAGAGGATAAAATTTGCTCGGATTGAGGAAGTTTCGGGCCGGAGATTTCTTAACGCTAAGGCTGAGACTGACGAGGGGAAAAATGCGGTGATATGTTTTGCCGGAGAGGATACGTTGATGGATTCTCGGCGTGTTAATGGTGCGCTTGATGAGGCTGAACATGAGAGGCCTGCGGCTGAGATGATAATTTTTGCGGCGTTTCAATTTGACCCGGAGGCTTCGGAGTTAATCGCTAATACTCGGTGGGACGGAGTGAGCTTGTTGCAAGTTCAGATGAACCCGGACTTAATCACTGAGGACTTGAAAAAGAAAGTCAACACTGACCAGTCATTTTATCTTGTTGGACAGCCTGATGTTATGTTAGAGAACGTGAGGGAAAAAGTTTATCGGGTAAAAGTCATCGGGTTTGATTATTATGATGTGAGCACGAGCAAAGTAATTTCCGGCAATGATGATAAGATTTCAATGTGGATGCTTGACAGCGATTATGACGGAATGAGCATAAATCCCTCGCAAATATTTTTCCCAATGGGAGGCTGGGAGAAGCTCGCTAGAACTCTGAAAGCCTTAATCGACGAGGAAGCAATCGAAGCATATCGAGGTAACACGTCGCTTGAGTTTGAGGCTGACGACGGCCAGAAGATTGCTGTAAAGATAATCGACGACAGAGGCATTGAGAGTATGAGAATTTTGACAGTTTAATTATTGAATTTCATGTGAGTGGAAAGGGAGGCAAAGTTTCACCTCCCATGCTCAAAAAATATTTACTTGTTCAGAATATCTCCACGCTTTACAGTTTTTCCGAACTCGGTAAACGCAACTTTCACGTCCTCATCAACTGGCTCAGTGATTACGATCATTGTTTGCGCTGAATACCCCGCCTTCTTCAAAACGTCCAAGTCAACACGAACAATCGGCTCTCCAGCTTTCACGACATCGCCCGCCTTCTTAAGGACCGTGAAGCCCTGACCCTTAAGATTAACCGTATCAACTCCAATGTGAATTAATAAGCCTGTTCCGTCGGACATTCTCATTCCGAAAGCGTGTCCGGTCTCAAATATCATCTCAATCTTGCCATTGACAGGAGCCGCAACTGTTCCGTCCGAAGGCTCAATCGCTACAGTCTGGCCCAT
>JAFTCP010000055.1 GCA_017454625.1 Synergistaceae bacterium | reverse complement strand
GGGTGGGTGGGAGCGAAAAGTCGGACTGCCAACAATTCGAATATCCCCAATGTCGCCGCGACACTCGCATTTTGGGACGACACTATCTTTCAAGATAACGTTGAATGTGGCTGCGATAATGGGACTGTCAATAGCTCGGACTAACCTAACAATATTGAGTTCACCGTAATAGGTAACATCAATGTTGATGATGGGAGCAAAAGTTGAACTGTCAATAATCACATGGAGCTTGCAATATTCCTTGACCACTCAAAAATTCCCAATGCCGCCGCAACACTCGCATTCAGTGAGCTAACTCCTTCGTCCTTAATGGGAATTTTCACGAGCATATCACAATTCTCACTCACCAACCGCGATAATCCTTCACCTTCAGCACCAATCACAAGCGCGCATCTCTCAGGTAATTTCTCGCTCCAAATTGATGAACTCGCTTTTGCGTCAAGCCCGACAGTCCAGAAATTAGCGGCTTTGAGCTTCTCAATTGTCCGGGTAATATTCGCAACGGAAATTAACGGAACACGCAACGAAGCTCCTGCGCTGGTTTTGATGACTGTATCGTTGGGAATTGCCGAGCGTCTTTTCGCGTAAATCACACATGAAGCTCCTCCGGCCTCAGCTGAACGGATTACAGCTCCGAGATTGTGAGGGTCTTCAATGTGATCCAGAACAACAACAAGTGCAGGGGACGACGCATCAATCCCCTTCAGAAATTCATCGAGCTCAACAACTTTTGTTTGAGTTAACCGGCAAATTACCCCTTGATGTTTTTCACCGAGCGAAATTTTATCGAGAGCTTCAGGCGCGACAATCTGCCACGTAACATTTACGCTCCGTGCCAAGTCTAATAATTCATCAAGAAACGGAGGCCGAACGTTATTAGCAATCAAAAGTTTTGAGCATCTTGACGGAGTTTTAGCGAGCAAGTCAAGTACGGGTTTGCGTCCCCTGCAAATGTCTTCAGCCATGATGATTTACTTTACAGCTTTCTGTGTTAAAGTCGTCCAGTCGAGATTTTCCCAGTCAGGTTCAGCCGGAGGATTTGCATTATCAGCCCAGTAGAAGCCGAGATTTGTCATTATGTTTGTCCATTCCGACGAATGAGCACCGACGTATTCGGCATAAGTCATTTCGGTTCCTGGAACTTTGGAGAGAGCAAAATTCTTAATCGTGTAAAGCGGCACAGGATCGCTGAGAGCGTCAACGTTGCAGGGATAAGAATCAAATTCCTCTGACCACGCGCGCTGAACTTCAGCCGAACCGAACCATTCAGCAAATTGTTTAACTATAGAAGTCTGAATATCCGTGCGTTTGGGATTGTCAAGAACTCCGATGTATTCAGCGATGTAATAAGTTCCGTCCTCGATATCTACAAGCTGCCAGTTCTCAGGATTGATTGTGCCTTTGAGGGGATTATTTGATGACTGAGCCGCCGCGTCAATATTTCCGTAAAGCGATGATGAGTAGAACGTTGAAACTTGAACGTCGCCCCTATTCAAAGCGTCAAAACCGTAACTGTCTCCGGTATAAGTTCCCTTTGCGCAATAAGCCCATAAAGTTTTCCAGCCTTCTACAGAAATTCCGCCAGCCGGTGAGCTTGGATCTGTGAATGCGTATAACATTGCGTTGTTAATGTTCATGTTCGTAGTTCCGCCAACGCGTCCTTGACGATACCATTTGTAGCCGGAATTTACGAGGTCAGCCCAGTGCTTGAAGTGTAATTCTTTGCCGTCAGTTCCGAACTTGTCAGTACGATAGAGCATCAAAATGTTCTGAATTACAATTCCGTATGCCTTGCCGGGATATTTATACTCGCCGACTTTATCAGCCCATGAAGGTGTCCAGTCAAGCACAGAAATATTTTCATAGCCTCCGTTGACGAGCTGAGACCAGCGGACTTCGTTTAAGCCGAAAATTACATCGCCGTCTTTGTTCTCGTTGGCTAATTGGATTGCGCTTGTGTCGCCTTTGTAGACTGTGGAGTCGTCAAGGCTAATCTCAAATCCAGCTTCTTTTGCCGCATTCTTGAGCCACGTAACGCGTTCAGATGAGTTCGAGTTCGAGTAAATCCGGATAACGTAATCCGCCGCAAATGCAGACCCCGCAAAACTGACGAGCAATAACGCAAGAAGAATAATAGTAAATTTCTTCATGATTATAATTCCTCCCTAAAAATTTTATTGGATGTGAGAATTATACACGTAAAAGCATGACTTGTTGCGTAATAACCAGAGCAAAAGTTCAAAAATTTATGAGAATTATACACGCAAACATAGAACTTTTTATACTGATGACAACTCACAAAAACAAAATTTCTTGCACGGCCATATATAATAAAATTAATCATAAATCAAAGGTCGTGTAAAATTTTATGCCAGATATGTACAGTATGATTTGCATCGCGTGTAGTGCCAGAGTTGAATGCGTCATGAAAGGAGAGTAATTTTCATGCCAGATATGTACAACGTTACAGGAATGAGCTGTGCCGCATGCAGTGCCAGAGTTGAACGCGTAGTGAAAAAAGTTCCGGGAGTTACCTCGTGTGCCGTAAGTCTTCTCACAAACTCGATGAGCGTTGAAGGAACCGCAAAAGTCTCTGATATTATCGCCGCAGTCGAAAAAGCCGGTTACGGAGCAAGCCTTAATGTTCCAACGCCGATAGTCTCACATGCTCAAGAGGAAAACGCTTTAGCTGACCACGAAACGCCGATACTCAAGAAACGTTTAATATCGTCGTTAATCTTCCTGCTAATCTTAATGTATTTCTCGATGGGCCACATGCTTAATCTTCCTTTGCTCGCTTTCTTCGTGAATAATAATGTCGCCGTCGGAATTATTGAGTTATTATTGGCCGGAATTATCATGATTATCAACCAGAAATTTTTTATCTCCGGTTTCAGCACGTTAATTCACCTTGCCCCTAATATGGACACTCTCGTAGCAATGGGCTCGTTCGCGTCGTTCTCATGGAGCGTTTATGTCCTGTTGATGATGACAAAGGGGGAATTCATGCTTCATGACTTATATTTTGAGAGTGCCGGAATGATTTTAACGCTAATAACCGTCGGCAAAATGCTTGAGGCTAAATCTAAGGGACGAACTACGGACGCTCTGAAAAGTTTAATGAAGCTCGCACCGAAGACAGCAACTATAATTCGCAACGGTCAAGAAGTTACAGTTCCGATTGAGCAGGTCATGAAGGGAAATATTTTTGTCGTCAGGCCCGGTGAGAATATTCCTGTTGACGGCGTAATCATCGAGGGAACGAGCGCGATTAACGAGGCGGCTTTAACTGGTGAGAGTATTCCGGTTGATAAAGTTCCAGGCGATTTAGTCTCGGCGGCAACGGTAAATCAATCCGGCTTTATTAAATGCGAGGCTTCACGCGTCGGAAATGATACGACGTTATCGCAGATTATAAAGATGGTAAGTGATGCGGCGGCTACGAAAGCTCCTGTTGCGAAGATTGCTGATAAGGTCTGCGGAGTTTTCGTTCCGGCCGTAATCTTCATAGCTATTTGTGTCGTAATCGGCTGGCTCATAGCTGGTAAAAGTTTCGGCGATGCTTTATCCTATGGAATTGCTGTTCTCGTTATAAGTTGTCCGTGTGCGCTTGGACTTGCTACTCCTGTTGCTGTAATGGTCGGCAATGGAATGGGCGCGAAAAACGGAATTTTATTCAAGACGGCTGTATCTCTCGAAGAAACCGGGAAGATTAACATTGCGGCTCTCGACAAAACCGGGACGATTACGAGCGGAGAACCGAAAGTTACGGATATTTTCACGGCTGATGATGTGAACGAAGAGGATTTAATGAGTTCGGCGTATTCCCTCGAAGTGAAGAGTGAGCATCCATTGGCAAAAGCAATTGTTGAGTTCTCACGCGCTAAGAATATTACTGCTCAGGATGTCAAGGATTTTCATGCTCTGCCGGGTAACGGATTAACCGCAAATCTCGCTGACAACTCGACATTAACGGGAGGAAGCGTAAAATTTATCGGTGAAAAGTTCTCGATTGATGAAAAGTTCATGCTTCAAGCTCAGAATTTTGCGGAAGACGGAAAAACTCCCTTAATGTTCGTGCGTGATGATAAATTTTTGGGGATTATCGCTGTTGCCGACGTAATTAAACCAGACAGCACACGAGCCGTGAAAGAGTTGCAGGAATTAGGCGTAAAAGTTGTGATGTTAACCGGAGATAATGAGAGGACAGCACGAGCAATAGGCAAGCAAGCCGGAGTTGATGATGTTATCGCCGGAGTTCTTCCGGACGGGAAAGAGAGCGTAATTCGTGAACTTCAGAAGTCGGGAAAAGTTGCGATGGTTGGCGACGGAATTAATGATGCTCCTGCTTTGACGCGTGCGGATATTGGCGTGGCGATTGGCGCGGGAACTGATATTGCGATTGATGCCGCTGATGTCGTATTAATGAAGAGTTCATTGTTGGACGTTCCTGCTGCGGTGAGATTAAGCCGTGCGACACTGAGGAATATTCATCAAAATTTATTCTGGGCTTTCATCTATAACGTAATCGGAATTCCTTTAGCCGCTGGATTATGGGGCTTGAAACTTGACCCGATGTTTGGAGCTGCCGCAATGAGTTTGTCGAGCTTCTGCGTTGTAACGAATGCTTTGAGATTGAACCTGTTTAACATTTTCGGAGGCAAGAGATGAAAATTTTTATCAACAAAATAGAACGTGTTATATTTTTCTGCATAATTTTTCTTGCGCTCGCTTCGAGTTCATTTGCTGAAATTCAGGAGTTCAAATATTTTTCGGTTGATGTTCCTGAATATTGGACGGCTCAGGAGAAAGATAATGAAGTCAGGATTACGGCCAATGACAAGACTGGGGAATTAGTGATAATTGCGTCTGAACCAGAGGAGAAAACTATTGCTGAGATTGCTTCTGAGTTTTCGGCGAAATTTGGAAGCTCTGAACTTGTGAGCGACGATGAAGGGACTTTTACGTTTGAGTTTTCAGATGGTGAAGGCCAGGCGACTATTACGGGCGACGAAAATTTTTACATGGTCATAATGGCTTCAGGTTTTGAGAAGAACGGCGATACGCTCGGAGAAATCTTGAACTCGCTGGAAATGAAATAATCTATGATAAAATATGTAAATCAATCACAAAAAATTCATCAATAAAAGGGGTAGACAAAACAGATGCGATGCAATAACATGGTTATCGGTTATCGGGGAGTAGTCTGACCTCTAATAATACGCGTATAGAATTTATCGCTCCGTTGGGAATGCAGGAATTTCTGACGGGGCGTTTTTTGTGCGCTGAAATTCAGGAGGCAGATTAGATGCGTTACGAGGAATTTGAACGCGAGAGGCTTGATCCGATTTATGATATTATTGAGCCGTATTCAGAGATGAAGAAGAATGAACGTTATTTTCTGAATGGGATTATCCGAGCTTTAAAGCCGAAGAAAATTCTTGAAGTCGGAGTGTCAGCAGGAGGCGGGACCTCGATAATCTTAAACGCAATTTCTGACATCGAAGGGGCAAAATTATATTCGATTGATTATTCGCAAACGGCGTTTTTCTTTCCGGATAAGCCTTCAGGATTTCTTGTTGAGGAAAAGTTCCCGCAGTTTATGGACAAATGGCAGATTTTCAGGGGAGGCGACGCTTCTCGGCATATTGAGAAAGTCGGAGGCGATATCGATTTATTTATGCTCGACACGGCCCACACTCATCCTTGGGAGACGATGAATTTTCTCTGTGTCCTGCCGTTTTTGAAGCGCGATTTTTCGTGGACTGTCCTGCATGATATTACGCTTTACACGGATCCAAACGGTAGATTGTCAACGAATGCTTGCAGGTATTTATTCGGTCATGTCGTATCGGAAGAAAAAATTACTCCAGCTCCAGACAACGAAGCCGCAGGTTTTTCGAACATCGGAGCTTTCAAAGTCTCGGAATGCACATTTAAGCATGTTAATAATTTATTGGAGAGCCTGTTAATCCCTTGGGATAGGACTGTCGGGAAAAATGATAGGGAGGATATCAGGAAAATCATAGAGAAGTATTATTCTCCTGAGCAATATGAATTTTTCTGTAAAGCCCTGAAGTTTCAGGATTATCTAGCAGAGCATCCGGCATCCTTCAAAAATGTCATGAAGACTGTGATGAAGCATTCAACTCCTGGAGTGTTTAACTTTTTACGGAAGATAAAGCATTCAGTGAGCCGTAATAAAACTACTCAAATGGAAGTATAAGGCAAGAAAAACCTCCCGCGCTTAAACGGGAGGCAATTTTTACTCTTCGAAAGTCTGACGGCCCATGAATAATATCGTTCCCGTGTAATTATCAACGATGAAATAAATAAACGGGTGATCCGCATGGAACTCCGCAAGTTTTGGTTTATTCGGCATCGCTGTAGCCCTAAGCATCACGATCGCTGTAGCCGCCGCCGCTTCGGTCTTCTCCTCGTCAACGTCAATAAACGTCTGGTGAATTATCGCGTCAATCTTGAGTTTTTCGTCGTCAGTCATTCCTGAGAAATCCGCAAAATCCGAGAATGCTAATTTTACTCCTAACGCCTCAAATAAATTCTTAAGCTCATAGCGTTTCTCAGTCTTGAACTTCGGAAGCCACAAATCAACTTCGTATCTGTCAAGTGAAGAAATCCAATGTTTAAGAGTTTCAGCGTCAAGAGTTTCAAGAAAATTTTTATCATCACTTTCTTTCGGAGGCAGGACAGCAATCATTGACATTCTGCCTTGTTCATAAGGAAGCCGAAGGATTTTCACGCCGTCGAACTCAGCAAAATCAAAGTTATCATGCTTCTTCATCATCGGAACTTTCACGACTTTTTCACCATCATAAAAATCTTCAGAAGCCGTACGCTCCTTGTTGAAAGTTTTTTCCCAGCGAGCATTGAAGTATACCGCGTTCGTCAAAATCATCTGAGTTTCAGGTTCAAGATTTCTCAGCAGGTTGTTAATCCTGTTGTTAGTCTTCGAGCTTACCCAGTCATTAATTTTCACGCGCGATGCTTCCGTAGCATTCATGAAGTCAAGTTCTTCCGGTTCGCTGTTGTAAAAGAGATAAAGTGTGCTCTGAAAGTCTTTGTTCAGCGTCAACCCATTACGAAGCCATACACGATTAGCCGAAGAAATTTGTCCGCTCTTGTCAATATCACGAACGAAGCCGCCTAAATCTCCGTGAAATCCCTGATTGAAGCCTAACACTTTCTCGATTTCCGCCGCCGTATCTCCCGAAGCTCCTTTGTAGGCCATTCCGAACGCTGTAATTATGCTGAACGGTGAGAAAAAGAACGTGCCTTCGGATTGCGATAAAATTTTCCCGGCATTAAGCGCAAAATTGTTGATAACTCCTGCAGGAGCCTCAGCAAATGCCGCACCCGACAAAGCCAATATAAACGCTGACACAAAAATTATTCTCGCTAATTTCATCATCATAATTCATAACACCTCCTGCAATAAATTATCGTCTTTGAACGTGAAAATATTATGTGCATAAACTTACACGAGAAAAAAAGCCGCCAAAATATTTCAAGTCCTGCTAATCTTCACGAGAAAGAAATACTCTGCTAAGTTCACGCAAAAAGTTTATATCACACTCTTAAACGCCGCTTCTGCTCCGTCCTCGCGGATTTTGTGTAAGTCCTTATTGACTGCCTGCTCAAGTCCCGTAATCGTCGTTAAGTCCATGCCCCAGAAGTCTTTGTTGCATAATACATCATGCACGAGGCTTTCAATTCCGTAATCTTTTCTCGCGTAATAGAACTCAAGCACGGCCCTATCATCGCTGACGATGTAAGTATTTCCCTCACGCTTGCAGACTAAGCCTTTATCGTTGAGCTCCTGAATATTATTCGAGTAAAACGCTATGTAAGCGGCTAAACTCATTGTTAAGCACGGAGGCAGAGCCTTTTTCTCCTCAAAGTATTCTAAGAAGCTCGGCATGTTACGGGCACGCCATTTTGATGTTGAATTTAACGAGATGCTCATTAATTCATGATTTACGAACGGGTTATTAAATCTGTCCTGGACGGCTTCGGCGAAATCGTTCAAGTCCTTCTTGTCGAGCGGCAGCGTCGGGATAATCTCATCGTAAAGCATCTTGTTCATGAAACTTCTTATTGTGTCGTTATGCATGCAGTCCCTCACGATATTAAACCCTGCGAGGTAAGCTCCAGGAACAAATCCGGTATGCGCGCCGTTGAGTATTCTAACTTTGCGTTTCTTGTAAGGCGTTACGTCGGGCACAACATGAACAGGAAGATTTGAGCGCTTGAACGGTAATTTTGCTTCGAGTTCCGCCGGGCCTTCGATTACCCAGACACCGAAAACTTCGCCGACATCAAGCAAATTATCTTCATAGCCGTTAATCTTGTTGAGTTCGGCCAATTCCTGAGCGTCCCTAATTCTTCCCGGAACAATTCTATCAACCAACGTTGAGCAGAAAATATTTTTCTCGTTTACCCATGCTTTGAACTCGTCGCTTAATTTCCATTGAGCTATATACTTGTTGACGCATGCGAGTAATTCTTTTCCGTTGTTGTCGATTAACTCACAGCTGAGAATTGCAACGCCGGATTGTCCTGCTTTGAAGCGCTCGTAAAGTACTCGTGTCAACTTGGCCGGGAAACTCGAAGGCGGAACGTCATCAAAATTACATGCCGGATCGTAAACAATTCCTGCTTCGGTCGTGTTGCTGACGATAAACTCAAGCTCCGGGCTTCTCGCTAATTCTAAAACTTTATCCCAGCCGCCGTTATCGTAAGGATTAATCGCACGCGAACAAGACGAGATTACGCGTTTCATGTCAACTTTTTGGCCCTTCTCAGAGCCGCGAAGGTAAAGCGTGTAAAGTCCTTCCTGCTTGTTAATCATTTCCGTCAATCCTGAAGCAATCGGCTGAACAAGAACAACTTTTCCGTTGAAACCCGCTTTTTCATTAGCGACATCAAAGAAATAATCAACGAACGCGCGTAAAAAATTTCCCTCGCCGAACTGCATAACTTTTTCCGGAGCATCACGAAGAATAAATCCCTTGTAGCCTGACTGTGCAAGTACGTCATAATTCAAGACTGCCATGATAAATAATTCCTCCTATCATGAAATTTTGTTATTGTGGAAATTATATCAATATATGCCTTAAGTGTTGATAATGATTGTTACGTGTTAATCGCCTCCCTTCATTTTGGTGATACTTGCTTGAAGTTAGCTCATGTGTCGTGATACAGCCTTCATGTGAAAGCGCGTGAAATTATGCCTGTTGTGTCAGTTTGTGATGTGTATTTGCACGAAATCAGATTATGCAACCTTTACTTGTGTTCATGATGATAGCTTGCACGTGTAGTGTCAGCACTCATACAGTCTTCATGTCAAAACGTCTTGATATGTCGTGTTTGCGAAATCAGCTCATGCGAGAAAAAATGAAGCCCAGAAGCATTAAGCTCCTGAGCCGAAAACTTAAAGCCCGTATAGCAATCCAACCAGCCATGTCGTAACAGGCGGGCAATAAGTTACAAGAAGAAGCACGACGAGATTACAAATCAGGAAGGGCATTACGGCTCTCGTCGCGCGTGAAAGAGAAATTTTTGCGATTGACGATGTTATGAATAAGCATACGCCAACCGGAGGAGTTGTTAAGCCGATCACGAGATTTAGCACGCACATAACCCCGAACTGAATGGGATTAACGCCGAGCGGAGTTACGACCTGAAGCAAGACGGGAAATAAAATCGTCAAAGCCGCAATTGTCTCCATGAAACAGCCCACGAATAACAGGAATAAATTTATGATTAACAGGATAATATATTTGTTGCGAGTTGCTGACAAAATCGCGTTGGCTATCATCGTCGGAATTTGCTCTTTCGTGAGGACGTAAGCGAACACGTTAGCGAACCCGACAAGCACCATTATGCTGGCGGCTCCAACCATAGAATCACGGATTACGGCTAAAGCTGAAGTTATCGTGAGTTCTCTGTAGATGAAAAATCCCACGAATAACGCATAAACGACAGCAATAACGCTTGCTTCGGTCGGAGTAACAATTCCGGTGAGAATACCAGCGAGAATTATTACCATCATTAATAACGCCCAGAATGCCTCGCGTCCTGATGAAATTATCTCTCTGAATGTCGCTCGTCTCTCGTTCTTGGGATAATTACGCTTCACTGAGATTACGTAAGCTACTAACATCATCCCTAAGCCCATGAGAATACCGGGAATAATTCCGGCGACGAACATCTTCGAGACGCTAATACCCGTTAAAGTTCCGGCCATAATCATTGGAACGCTGGGCGGAATAATCGGTCCAATGCATGAACTAGCTGCCGTAACAGCAACCGAGTAATCAGCATCGTAACCGTCTTTAACCATCGCGGGGATTAAAATTCCTCCGAGTGAAGCCGCATCAGCCGCTGCAGTCCCGGAAACTCCCGCAAATATCATTGACGCTCCAATATTAGCAAGCCCCAATCCTCCGCGAATATGACCGATAGCTTTATTGCAGAACTGGACAATTTGATATGTAATTCCGCCGGTGTTCATTAAGTTCCCTGCGAGCATGAAGCCCGGAATGCAGAGTAGCGTGAAGCCGTCTAATCCCGAGAAAAATCTTTGAGCAAAAGTTACAAGCGGCATATTCTCAAGCAAAAAGTAAAGCAAGCTGGAAATTCCCAAACAGTAAGCTACAGGAATTCCAACAAACAGGAAAATTAGAAAGCTGATGAATAAAACTGCTACACTCATTCTGCGGCCTCCTTTGAGTATAAATTCTTGTAGTCAACTCCGGCAATCATGAAGATTATGTTTATCGCGTAAGACACAGCCTGAAGTATCGCGAACAAAAGCACCGAGAAATTTATATACTGCATGGGAATTTGCATCGCCGTTGATACCATTCTAAACCTGAGAAATACGAACTTGGGGATTGAGTAACAAGCTAGATAGACATCAAAGATTATCATCACAGCACAACAGGTAATCTCATAAAAAGTTTTTCGCGCTCCGGTTAATTTCGACGTGAAAATATCTACTCGGGCGTATTCGTCTTTCAGGACAACGAGTGAAGCTCCGACAGCTACGGAATAAATGAATAAGTATCTTGCGGCTTCTTCCGTCCATGAAGGCACAACCGGTAAAAATGTTCGGCTGAAGACCTGAATAACTACGGCGGCAATATAGCCTATCATTCCGATTACGGCGATTACTGAGAGAAGCCAATAATAAACTTTTGCTAATAATTTCATCGTCATCACCTTTACATTGCATAGCCGAACACTGACGGAAGCCATAAACTTATTGCAGGAATAAACGTCAGCATCAACAGCGTTATCAACATGCAAAGATAGAACGGGAGAGTTGCTTTTACGACTTTTTCCATCGGTAACTTTGCGACAGCTGAACCAATAAACAGGACAGCTCCAACGGGAGGAGTTAATAATCCAATTCCGCAGTTAAGAATTACCATTACGCCGAACTGAATGGGATTAATCCCGATTGACTGAGCGACGGGAAGCAAAATCGGCGTTGCGATGAGAATTATCGGGGCCATGTCCATAATACAGCCTAAGAGTAATAATATCGCGTTAATCATGAGCGCGACGACTACGGGATTGCTTGATACGCTCGTGATTAAAGCGGCCGCTTTTGCCGGAACATGAAGGATTGTGAGACAATAACCAAATGCCGCCGACGTTGCAATGAGGATTAACACGATCGCTAAAGTTTCAACGCAAGTATCGAGAGCGTCCCAAACTCCGCGCCAGGTCAACCCCTTATAGATGAAGACCGAGACGAGAAGGGAATAAATTACCGCGATTGCCGCCGACTCTGTAGCCGTGAATACTCCGCCGACAACTCCAACGACGACGATTAAGACCGCCGCGAGTGCCCAGAATGAACTTGCAAGCTCCTTAAGAAAATATGACAGGCTGAAGGGTTTACCTTTGGGATAATTTCTCTTCACTGAGATAATGTACGAGCCAATCATTAACGACACGGCCAATAAAGCACCGGGAATATATCCTGCCATAAATAACGCTCCTACGGAAATTCCGCTTGCTGTCGTCGCGTAAATGACCATGTTATGACTTGGAGGAACTAATAAGCCTTCACACGATGAAGTTATAGTTACAGCCGTCGAGAAGTCAGCATCATAACCCTGATCCACCATCATAGGAATTAAGATTGAACCGAGCGAAGCCGTATCAGCAGAAGCCGAGCCGGAAATTCCGCCGAAGAAATATGAAGCGACAATATTAACCATAGCGAGCCCGCCGCGCATCCATCCGACTAACGAGTTCGCCAGAGCAATTAACTTGTCCGAAATTCCTCCGGAGCCCATCAATACGCCCATCGTGATAAAAAACGGAACGGCCATTAATGAGAATGACCAAATACCTTTTACCATCTGTTGAGGAATAGTAACAAGAGCTTGACCCTGTGAAAGAAGGCAAAACACAGTCGATAATCCCACAGCATAAGCAATCGGAAAACGCAATAATATCATCGCAAAGAAACTTCCAAGCAAAATTAACGTCGAAATATCTTCAGGGCTCATCATTAATCCTCCTCCTTCGTGAATAAATCTTCAAGCCTCAAGAATACCTGTTCAAGCTCAAAGATAATCATGCTCCCACCGGCAACAGGAATAGGCAGATACATCCAAAAACGGCTCAAAGTCGGAAGGCTTTCATATTTCCCGAAGCGTGCAAGAGGAGACTGACAAACTTTAATTCCGTAAACTAACATAATTATTCCCAGAGCAAGGACGGCCAAATCTGAGACCAAATCAAGAAATTTTACAAGTTTCTTCGGCATGTAATCATCAAACGCTGTCATTCTGATATGCGCGCGCTTGCGGATTGCCAATGTAGCTGACAACACAGCCATATAGACCATCAAGGTTAAAACTATCTGTTCACTCCACGCAGGATCTGGAATAAACGAGACATAACGCCCCGTAACTGACATCGTAGTAATCGCAACATCAGCAACGAGCAATAATTTACACGCAACCATAAGAATTTTATCCGTCCAGTCATAAACCGGGCGAAGAACAGCCTTAATTTTAGGCATGACAAATCTTCACTCCTTAACATAAATTTTTAATAACGGGAGGGAATGAGATTTTTATTTTCTTTGCTGGATGTCTTGATGAATTTCTGTACGGCGAGTTTGATTAGCTTCTGACGCTGATTTGCCGGTTGAAAGGGAAAAATTGTAATTGCTGGTGATTTCGTCTGAGAAAATTATTGTCCTCGTACGCTGAATTTTTATGTGCTCAAGTATTCTTGTCCCGTCAGATTTTGAGAATACAGCGGTGAAATTCCTTGACTGCCCGGCAGTATCTATAATGCTTCGGTTATGTTCGTCATTCGTGAAGGGTTGTGAATTGGCCGGAGCTGACACAAGAAACTTTTGACTGCTCAATTTCTCCGGAGAAGCGGAGACTGCGGACGAAACGAGCAATAAAATTACAGCAAGGGAAAATGTAAACGCAAAAATTTTTCTGCTCAACTCATTCATTAACCTCCTTTCTTCATTAATATTGAATACGTGAAAATATAACAGTTTGTTGATTTCTTCGCAAGGGAAATATCACGAGAAATTCACAATAGAGTAAAAGGTGAAAATAACTCCTAGTTTACCAACCGGCATAAATCACCGAAAATTTCTCTCACTCGTCCAATAATTCACATCATAACAAAAAAATTTCCCTCACCCGCAACTTCACGAGCAAGGGAAAATCTTAATCACGAAACTTTTTACATAGCTGCCGCCGCAATTCCTAAGATTACAGCGAGGAAGCCCAACAATGTCTGTCTTCTATAAGCCGTGAGAAGTCCAAGAACGATTGCAAGAGTCGCGAAAACCTGACGATACGCGAAGAATGCTGTCATTCCCATAGCTACGGCGATAACTCCGAGAATAATATACTGAACCTTCGCAACAAGAACTTTCTGAACAGGTGATAAAATTCTGTCGCTCGGCGTTCCGAATTTCTCGTCATAATCGCTGACAATTCGCTTTAACGTTACTGACAGGATTAACAATCCAATCAAGTTGGGAAGAGCCATTAAGCCGTTGAGTGTGTCGGAAATATCCCAAATGTTATTTAAGAACTGGTTTCCTTCTGCTCCGATAAACTGCGCTCCGGCCGCTCCGATTACGATCATTGCGATCCACAAAATTTTCATGATGGGCTTGCACCAAACGCCGAATAAATAAGTTACTGCCGTCTCAGCGTACCAGTACCAGCCTAAAATTGTCGTGAAAGCGAACAATAACAATCCCAGCGATAAGACATATTTACCAGGTGCACCGAGCGCGTTTTCAAAAGCCTGAAGAGTAAGCTGTGCTCCTGTAAGATCCGGTGAGCTTGTGAGAGTTCCGGTTACCATTACAACGAGGGCCGTCATTGTGCAGATTACGATTGTATCCATGAAGACCTCAAAAATTCCGTAAAATCCCTGCTGAACAGGATGCTCAACACTCGCAGTCGCATGAACCATAGGGGCAGAACCCATACCGGCTTCATTGGAGAAAACGCCTCTTGCAATTCCTCTCTGGACTGCCTCTTTAACTCCCCAGCCCGCTAATGCTCCGGGTAACGTCTCTAACGGGTTATTGAACGCGAGATGTACAGCACGTGAAACTGTCTCAGGTATCATTGAAGCGTTTGTAATAAGCACGAATGCTGAACCGCCAATGTAGAAAATCGCCATGAACGGAACTATGTAAGTCGTAACGGTTGATAAACTCTTAAGTCCGCCGACGATTACGAGAGCTACGAGGATTGCCATAACAATGCCGCTGTAAAGGTGATCAATTCCCCAGCCCATTGACATAGCTTCTGCCGCTGAGTTAGCCTGAGTTGCCGCACCAATTCCGAACGACGCTAAGAAAGCGAACAATGCGAACAGGATAGCTAATAACTTACCGACGAATGAGCCAAGTCCTGAGCCGAGAACTTCTCCCGCGCCCTTCTCAAGAATATACATCGTGCCTCCGCGCCAGTCTCCGTCAGCGTCTTTCTGGCGATAATGAACGGCTAACGTAACTTCAGCAAATTTTGTACACATACCGAAGACTGCCGAGATTAACATCCAGACTAAAGCACCAGGCCCGCCGAGATGCAAAGCTGTAGCGACACCGGCGACGTTACCAGTTCCGACTGTTGCCGCCATAGCTGTAGCCATTGCCGCAAATGAAGTGATTGACTTGTCAGCATCGCTCTTCTTACGGAAGCTAAAAACTTCGGACATTGCGTCAAAGAAATATCTGAACTGAGGAATTCCCAATAAAAGAGTTAAATATACTCCGGTTCCTACAAGTAATATTAAAACGGGTGCGCCCCAGACGAAACTGTTGACGATCCCGTTGTAATACATGATTGTATCCATAATGCTGTTCATAATGGAAAATCACACACTCCTAAATCGTGAAAATTTTCTTGCTATTATACAGAATTTCATGTTTTACGCAAATTCACGGTCCTTTCACGCTGAAGCTGACATCATAAATCAAGCCGAAAACGTAAAGTAAGATTGACGCATGAAAACGCTAATAATTTCTCTCAAGAACTTTCAACGCTTAAACCAGAAACCCATAACACAAAGCAGGATTGACACGCTGAAACCTGTAAATAACGGCTCAACAGGAAGTTTCATCAATGCTCCGATTATTGCGATTGTCGGCGAAAGAATTATTGATGCGAGAATAAAGCGCGGCGAAATTTTTTTACCGAACCACAGCGCGCACGTTAACGGCATGAACACGACCGAAGCCCGGAGTGTCATTGACAGGAAGCCCAAATCGTTAATCGCCTGGACGGGAATAATATTAGCTATTGTTACGGCGATTATCAGGGTAATTATTATTGTGAGACGCGAGAAGAATAACTTGTGCGTCTTGACGGGGAAAATATCCTCAACGGCGATTGCTGAGACACCGAGCAAAAGTCCTGAACTGCCGCTCACTGTCGTAATTAAGAGAGTTCCGAGCATTACACCGGCCAAGATGGGCGAGACATGATTAATTATGAACGCGGGGAAAACTTGAATTGTGCTGGCGATTACCGGCAAATCAGGAACTTCAAGACCGAGCGAGATTAGTGAATTTACTTCGGCTTGAGTGAGATAATTGGCCCGCATGAATAATCCTATGAAAACTCCGGCAATTCCAATCGGAGGAACGAGCAAAGCTCCCCAGATCATCGCGGATTTAGCTTCTTTGTCGCCTCTTGAGCTGAGAATATATTGCATGTAACTCTGAGTTGATAGAATGCCCAGAATTAATGAGACACAGGAGCCCAAATCTTTTAACGTTCCCCGCGCGGTCAAGTTCAGATAACGACTTGTGAAGTCTTCATGTGAGAAAATTTTTGTGAGCCGGCCAATGTCAGAGTTCAACAGGAAGTTTTCAGCCGACGAGAAAGTTTCAACAATTCCTCCAGACTTCGCAACAACCAGAATTAAACACGCAATGCACGAGACGTAAAGCAAAGTCGTCTTGACGATGCCGCCCATTCCCGCGCCCCAAGTTCCGCCCATGACAATATACATGCACATTAATATCACAGTTAAGATTGAAGCCGTGAAGGGAGTTATTGAGGGATAAAGAACAGGGATAAATCCAACGCAAGCGATGACCTGAGCAAGAATGCTAACAAAAGTTCCTGTTGTGCATAAAATTGCTCCGGCTTTCTCCGTCAATGCTCCGTAATTTTTCGAGATAATCTGAAACTGTGTAGTGCATCCTGATTTTCTTAATGGAAGGGCGTAAAATAATCCCAGAAACAGACAGCCTAACCCAGAACCCAGTGTGAACCACCAGGCCGAAACTCCGAAGTTGAAAGCTAACTGTGCAGTTCCGAGCGTACATTGTGAGCCTAATAATGTTCCGACGAGTGCGCCAGTTGTTAATGCTGTTGAAGCTCGTCCGCCGCCGGTGAGAAAATCTGAGCTTCTCTGAACTTTCCTGCCCGCTAATATTCCCGTTAAAGTTATTAGGATGATTACTAAAAGTATTCCTGCTTCTATCATAAAATTTATCTCCTGACAAAAAATTGAGGCCGTTTTGACAGCCCCAATTGTATATTATTCTCGCTAAAAATTACTCGTCAGCTTTGCACTTCACGTTGTAATTCCAAGTATTTTGGTCATAAGGCATTCCAGAAGCTACGATTGAAATTATGTGATTGCCTCTGTTCATGTTCTCGGCTTCAGTGTCGGGCCTGTAAGCATATTGATAATCCGGCTTATCCGTGAGAGGAATAGAAGCTCTGAATGAATATTTGCCGTCCCCCTCTGATTTAATCTCCGCGTCATAAGGAGTAATCACAGGTGCTTTGTTCCCTTCCTGAAGAGTGCCTCTGTCAAGATAAAGTTTTATAGTTCCCTTTTTATCCGCAAAAGCCGGGTCCTTCGTGATAATTGTTCCGGTTATTGTAACCATGTTATTCTTGTTGAAGTCATCGGGCATGGTCAATTTCACTTTCTCGTCGAGGTTATATTCTTTTCCTCCGGCCGCAAATAATTTCACGTCAGCAATATTAATCTCACTCGTGTTGTAAGTTACGAGGTCAGCAGGATTATCAACAAGGCTGATTTTTACGTTCTCAAGTGTGAAATTCTTGACGTTCTCAAGGTTAATAGCGTTCTGAACTCCGAAAACTGTAACGTCCTTAACGTGAATATCCGTCATCGGTGCGCGTTCGTAGGCTTTCCATTCGATTGCGTTTTTGGCGTTGACCGGGCTTGTCGGGCTTCCGGCTGTGATGTTCGACATGAAGACGTTGCGAAGCTGAGGAGTATACGGCCCTAAATCTCCTTCTTTGTCCTGAGCTGAGCCGAGTGTGTATTGCGTCTCACCGAACATTAAAGCGTTCGAGCATTTAGCGACCGTGTTATCACGGAAATAAATATTTTCGATTAAGCCGCCGCGATATGAATTAGTCTTGAAACGCAAAACCTGCTGTAAATTCTCGCTGTCAAAATGGTTGTCATGGGCGAAAACGTCATGAATTCCTCCAGTGCATTCCGAACCGCAAGTAACTCCGCCGTGTCCGTCAGCAAATACACAATTCCTGATGATGATATAGCCGCAGGATTCTCCGCCGATTTTGCCGCGATTATAGCCGTCCCGGTTCTTGCCGGATTTTATCGCTATGCAGTCGTCGCCGGTACTGAATGAGCAGTTTTCGATTACGACGAAATTCGTTGACTCTGGATTAACGCCGTCGTTGTTGTGGCCGTGAGAGTCGATTACGAGATTGCGGACGAGAACATTTTTGCATCTCAGCGGGTGAACTTCCCACATAGGCGAGTTAATAATCTTCACTCCCTCAAGCAAAATATTTTCGCAAGCATAAGGCTCAATCGTGCAAGGTCTCAAGAGCGAGCGCAAAGGCGTAATATCTTTCGGGGTTTCGACGTATTCGACTTCTTCGATATTGTCCCAGTTGATTAACATTGTCGGAATTTTCTCAGGAAGAGGAGTTGTGCCATCAGTCAATAATCGATTAGTTACGGGAACGGCTTTATCGCTCCATTCCTTAACAAGAACGTCAACAACTTCTGCTTGATTAGGAAATCCGAAACTTCCGCGTTTCCAAGCCTGCCAGTTGTAAGGGTCAGCCTGAGGATTAAGCGTTCCTTTTCCGGTTAAAGCAATATTCTTAGCATGGAAGGCGTAAATCGGCGACGCGTAATTGTAAGTGTCGTTGCCCTCGAAACTTGATAGCACCATCGGATAATATTTATTCGAGATATTGCGGACAAATCGAAGCTCGGTGTTCTCTTCAAGATAAAGATTTACGTTGCTCTTCAGCTGAATTGCTCCGGTGTAATAAATCGTGGTTCCTTCTTTTTCCGTCGCTGGAACTACAACCCTTCCGCCTCCTGCTTTGTTAGCGTCGTCAATTGCGGTCTGAATTGCGGGAGTGTAATCCTTCACCGTCTGAGTTTGCTTGAGTGCTCCGTCCTGGCCGTCAGAAACGTAAAACTCTTCCTCCATGTCGACAACGAGAGCTGAATATTTTTCATCGGTAATCTTGAAGTCAACATCCGGGAATTTCGGAATATTGGCCTTGACTGTCTCATCAATGAGCTTGTAAGTCTTATCGTCCCAGAACTCCCCCGAAGCAAACGCCGACGACGTGAACGCGAGAATTACGAGAAAAGCGCACAAAAATTTTCTCTTCATGAATAATCCCTCCTGAATTTTTATTATGGAATGGACGAATTATATATTAAGAGTGTTGACGAAAACATGAGAGATTACACAGAAAATTTTCGCTATCGTTAATTCTTCAGGCTGTGAATTGGTGCCGGAATTCTCCCTCCGCGCGCAATAAATTTCTCGCTTCCCGCGTCGTTCACTCTCATAACCGGAGCAGAGCCTAATAATCCGCCAAATTCGACATTATCACCAACTTTTTTATTGGGAGCCGGGATAATTCGCACGGCTGTAGTCTTTGAGTTGATTACGCCGATTGCCGCTTCGTCCGCGATTATCGCAGAGATTGTTGACGCGCTTGTGTCGCCGGGAACAGCTATCATGTCAAGTCCAACCGAACATACACACGTCATAGCTTCGAGCTTCTCAATGTTCAATGCTCCGGATTTTACCGCCGCAATCATGCCTTCGTCCTCGCTTACGGGAATAAACGCTCCGGATAATCCGCCGACATGTCCAGATGCCATAACTCCGCCTTTCTTCACTGCATCGTTCAACAAAGCAAGAGCCGCAGTTGTCCCGTGAGTTCCGCAAACTTCAAGCCCCATTTCCTCCAAAATTCGAGCGACGCTGTCCCCTTGTGCGGGAGTTGGAGCTAACGACAAATCGACGACACCAAAGGGAATATTCAATCTCTCAGAGGCCGCATTAGCAACGAGCTGACCCATTCGAGTAATCCTAAATGCTGTACGCTTGACAGTCTCGGCGACAACATCAAAGCTCTCACCTTTTACATCCTGCAAAGCCCGCCAGACAACTCCGGGTCCGGAAACTCCAACGTTGATTACACATTCAGGCTCTCCCGCTCCGTGAAATGCTCCGGCCATAAAGGGATTATCTTCTACAGCGTTTGCGAAGACAACAAGTTTTGCACAGCCTAAGCCGTCCTGTTCAGCCGTAAGCTCAGCCGTTTGCTTTATGACTTCTCCCATAAGTTTCACAGCGTCCATGTTAATACCGGCTTTTGTTGTAGCGACGTTGACACTTGAGCATACTAATTCGGTTTCAGCGAGAGTTTGAGGGATTGAGGCGATTAATCTTTTGTTGGAAGTCGTGAACCCCTTATGAACCAGAGCCGAGAAGCCTCCGATGAAATTAACTCCGCAAGTTTTAGCCGCATCGTTCATAGCCCGGCCAATTGCAACATAATCTTCACTCTCACACGCCGCCGCAACCTGAGCAATCGGAGTTACAGAAATTCTCTTATTAATAATAGGTATTCCGTATTCACGTTCAATCTGCTCGCCAGTCTCTACAAGTTTCTCGGCTTTCATGCAAATTTTGTCGTAAATTTTTCTCGCGCACGTCTTAATGTCCGAACTCGCGCAGTCGTATAATGAAATTCCAAGCGTGATTGTCCTGATGTCTAAATGCTGATGGTCTATCATGTTGACCGTCTGCATAATATCCGAAATGTTTAACATGATTTATACCCTGTGCATAGCGTCAAAAATATCTGCCCTTTGAATATGAATGTTGAGCTGTTCATTTTCTCCGCGCTGGATTAATGCTGAACGTATCTCGTCGAAACTGTGTGAAGAAGTCGAAGTGTCAACGAGTAAAGTCATCGTGAAAATTCCTTCCATAACTGTCTGGCTTATGTCGAGAATATTTACATCCATGCTTGCGAGAAGTGAGCAAACTCCGGCGATAATTCCTACTCGGTCTGAGCCTATAACCGTCATAATAGCTTTCAT
>JAFTCP010000054.1 GCA_017454625.1 Synergistaceae bacterium | reverse complement strand
AATCTTAAAAATGTAAGTCTGGAAATCCCAAAAGGAAAATTAGTTGTCATAACCGGGCCTTCAGGTTCCGGGAAATCTTCGCTTGCTTTCGACACTCTTTATGCTGAAGGTCAGCGCCGTTACGTCGAAAGTTTATCAGCTTATGCCCGGCAATTCTTAGGAGTTCAGAAAAAACCCGACGTTGACGAAATTTCGGGATTATCACCGGCAATCTCAATCGAACAAAAGGGAACAGGCCATAATCCCCGCTCAATAGTCGGGACAGTTACAGAGATTTACGATTATTTCAGATTGTTATACGGAAGAATAGGAATTCCCCATTGTCCAAAGTGCGGGAAACCTGTACAGAGACATTCGATTGATGAGATACTTGATTACATTTTGAGCCATGAGGATAACTTGAAAGTTGAGATTTTCTCGCCGCTTGTCAAGAACAAAAAGGGAGAGTTCAAGAATTTATTCACTCAGACGCAGGAAAAAGGATATACACGGGCAAGAGTTGACGGGAAAATTTATTACTTAGAAGAGGAAATCAACATTGACAAGAACAAACGCCATAACATAGAGATATTAATTGACCGCCTGAAAGTTGACAGTTCCAAACGAAGCCGCCTAGCTGAAAGTGTCGAAGCCGCTTTGACGCTCTCAAATGGTTATGTATTAATCAAACCTGAAACTCACGACGAATACACGATGACCGAAAATTATTCATGTCCTGACTGTGAAATCGGAATGCCCGAAATCGAACCGCGTTTATTCTCGTTCAATAATCCTCTGGGAGCTTGTCCTGATTGCGGCGGCTTGGGAAGTCATGAGCATTTTTCACGTGAACTTGCGATTGATCCGGAGCGTTCAGTTCTTGACGGAGCAATAATCCCCTGGAAAACTAAGCCGTATTCAGTTACGAAATTGAACATGTTCGCGGAAAGACACGGCTGGGACTTGAGCGTGCCATATAAAGATTTGCCGGAGGAAGTGCAAAATTTCATCTGGAACGGTTCAGGCGATGAGAAGATGCCGATGATCTTTGACGAGAAGGGAATTGCTCGGCCTTACATGGGAAGATTTGAAGGTGTCGTCGCTTGGCTTGAGGCAAAATTAAAGTGGTTCCCGGATAATGAGAACGTCGCCGAAGAAGTTGCGCAGTATCGTGAAGAGGACGTTTGCAAGACTTGCGGGGGCCTGAGACTTCGACAGGAAGCCTTGAACGTTAAAGTTGCTGGTTACGGCATCGGCGAGCTATTAATGATGCCGATTGATAAATTGTTAAGCGTCATGAAGAATTTCACACTCACTAAGTCCGAAACCTCAATCGTTGAACAGGTCATGACGGAGATAATCAAGCGTCTTGAATTTCTCGTTGACGTTGGAGTTGGCTATTTATCACTTTTGCGCCGGGCTGATACACTTTCAGGAGGAGAGAGCCAGCGAATAAGATTAGCGACACAAATCGGCTCAAACTTAAGCGGAGTTCTTTACGTTCTCGATGAGCCGACAATCGGACTTCATTCACGGGACACTGAAAAGTTAATACGCTCGCTGAAATCGATAAAGGAACTTGGAAATACTGTAATCGTCGTTGAACATGACCGTGAGACAATGCAAGCCGCTGATGACTTAATCGAACTTGGCCCGGAAGCAGGAGAACACGGCGGGGAAATTCTTTATTCCGGAAGCTATGAGGACGTGAAAAATTCCGATGGACAGACGGGAAAATATTTACGCGGAGAAGCTACGGGGATTGTTGTACGCAGAACGCGGCTGAAAAATTCTGATGATGACGCAACTGGGCGGAGAAATTTACGCGTTGAAGCAAGCAAACATGAAGCTGAAGAAAAATTTGCATCGGAAATGGCAGAAATCATGATACGCGGCAAAAATCCCTCAGCTGATGATGAGAACATTACGGAAAATCCGGCCAATTTTGAAATCATCAGACGAAATCCCGTAAGCTGGGTAAAAGTTCATGGAGCCGCTCACAACAACTTGAAGAATATTGATGTAAATATTCCCGTCGGAGTTTTTACGTGCATCAGCGGAGTATCGGGTTCAGGAAAAAGCAGTTTCCTCTACGACGTTTTATACAAGGGAATGCGGCGCATAATGGATAAAGATTTTCGCGAGCGTCCCGGAAAGTTCAAATCTATTGAGGGAGCAGAAAACTTTGATAATATTGTTTTGGTTGACCAGTCTCCAATTGGCCGAACTCCCCGATCAAATCCAGCAACTTATACGGGCGTATTCTCGTTGATACGTGAATTTTTCGCCGAATTACCAGAAGCAAGGATACGAGGCTATAAATCCGGACGTTTCAGCTTTAACGTTAAGGGCGGACGATGTGAGGCATGCGGAGGAGCCGGGAGCGTTAAGACGAGCATGCTGTTTCTTCCTGATATTTATTCGGACTGTGAGATTTGCGGGGGAACTCGTTATAATCATGAGACGCTCGAAGTAAAGTTCAAGGGAAAAAGTATTGCTGACGTTCTGAATATGACGGTTGATGAGGCATTAGAATTTTTTAGCGACATTCCGAGAATTGCGAGTAAACTTAAAGTTATTCATGATGCCGGACTTGGCTATATTCAGCTTGGACAATCGGCTTTGACACTTTCAGGAGGAGAAGCTCAGCGTGTTAAACTTGCAAAGGAACTCTCGAAGAAATTCGGCGGCAAGACGTTATACTTGCTTGATGAGCCTACGACGGGATTATATTATACGGACGTGAGGAAATTATTAGAGATAGTTCACAGATTGACGGATAATAACAACACGGTAATTTTCATTGAACATAATTTAGACGTTTTGTTATCGGCTGATTATATAATTGATTTAGGCCCTGAAGGAGGAGAAGGCGGCGGAAGATTAATTGCGTCTGGAACTCCTGAAGAGGTCATGAAGAGTAAAAAAGGTTACACATCAAAATTTTTGCGGGAATATTCACAGGAGGTATAAAGTTTTATGGCAGATTACGAAGTTGCAAATATGGATTTAGCGGAACACGGCCAGAAAAAAATTGATTGGGCTTGGCAGTATATGCCCTCTCTGCAGTTCTCTTACAACAAGTACAGGGAAGCTCAACCCTTCAAAGGTGCTGTAATCGCGGCATGTCTTCATTTGGAAGCTAAGACGGCCAATTTATTAATCACGTTAAAGAAGCTCGGCGCAAGAGTTGTAGCATGCGGCAGTAATCCACTTTCAACTCAGGATGATATTTGCGCGGCTCTGGCTAAAAACGGCGTTCACGTTTACAGTCATCGAGGAATGTCGACCGAAGAATATTTTGGCTATGTCCGAAAAGTTTTGAGCTACAAGCCGAATGTTATTGTTGACGACGGAGCGGATTTAGTTGCTACGATTCATCAGGAAATGCCGGAGTTAATCCCTGAAATTTTAGGAGGCTCCGAAGAGACGACATCAGGCGTAAAACGTTTGCGGGCGATGAATAATCAGGGCGTGTTGAAGTTCCCGATGATTGCGGTCAACGATGCCTTGAGCAAATATTTATTCGATAATCGCTATGGAACGGGCCAATCCGTTTGGGACGGCTTTATTCGCACAACAAATATGATAGTCGCGGGAAAAACTGTTGTAGTCGTCGGCTACGGCTGGTGCGGGCGAGGAGTTGCAATGAGAGCTCAAGGAATGGGAGCTCACGTAATCGTTACGGAGATTGACCCTCACAAGGCGTGCGAAGCATTAATGGACGGCTTCCGAGTTATGAGCATGGAGAAGGCCGCTTCGGTTGGAGATATTTTCATGACGTTGACGGGGAATATTCACGTAATCCGTCGTGAACATTTTGCGCGAATGAAGAACGGTGTAGTTCTCGGCAACGCTGGACATTTCGACGTTGAGATTAGCAAGCCTGATTTGTCAGCGATGGCAGACCACATTGAACACTTACGCGACAACATCGACACTTACGTAATGAAGGACGGCCGAAGAATTAATTTGCTCGGTGAAGGAAGATTGACTAACTTAGCCTGTGCCGACGGCCACCCGATTGAGATTATGGATTTGAGCTTCTCACTTCAGCTTGAGAGCGCATTACACATTTTCACGCATAAACTTGAACCCGGCCTTTATTCCGTGCCAATGGAGACCGACAGGGCAGTAATGGAATCGAAACTTGCGGCGTTGGGAATTGAGATTGACACGATGACCGACGAACAAGTCGAATACATGAAGAGCTGGCAGGAATAATTATCTCGCTTTTAGGATGTATTAATACGTACGCGAAGAAATGAAGCACCACAAAGCAAATCTGCATGAAAATTGCTACAAAACCAGAATAATGGCAGCATGTATTGATACACACAAAGCAGAGTTATTAAATTTACAGGAGAATAAATCATAATGGCAACACTTTTTAAGGATGTATTAATTCTTGACGGCTCACGTGAAAAAGCAGAGCGAGTTCATATGCTCGTCTCCAAAGGGAGGATTGCGGAGATAATTGACGCTTCACAAAATCCCCCTTCAGCCGATAAAATCATCTCAGGTCATGGGAAATTGGCCGTAATTCCGGGCTTTGTTAATGCTCATACCCACGCGGCTATGGTTTTGTTGCGTGGACTTGGAGAAGAAGCCCCGTTAATGGAATGGCTGCAAAATAAAATCTGGCCTGTCGAGGATAAATTAACTCCGGAACATATTTACTGGGGAACTCTAAGCGCGATGCTTGAGATGCTTTCGACTGGGACAACTTGTTTTGCTGACATGTATTTTGAGATGGAGCGTGTCGCCGAAGCCGTCTTAGGAGCGGGAATGCGCGCGGCACTTTGTCGAGGAATTACAGCCGGTGAGCCTGGCAAGATTGAGCGTTCGTTGCAAAATAATCTTGACTTGGCAGAAAAATATCACGGACGCGAGGGATTAATCACGGTTCAGCTTGGGCCTCATGCTCCGTATACTGTGCCTTTTGAGAGCATGAAGAATATTGCGAGTGCGGCGAAGTCTCACGGTTTGGGAATACATTTTCATTTTCTCGAAACCGAAGGTGAATTACAAAACTTGCCGATGCCTCCGAAAGAATATTTGCAGAGTTCCGGACTTCTTAATGCTCCATATTTGACGCTTGCACATGCAGTTTGGCTTGACCCGAATATTGAGCTTCCTGACAACGTTACGTTAATTCATAATCCTTGCAGTAATTTAAAACTTGGAAGCGGAGTTATGCCTCTTGTGTCATGGCTTGATAATAGTGTTCCTGTTGCATTGGGGACCGACGGAGCTTCGAGCAATAACAGGCTTGACATGTGGGAAGAAATGAGGACGACAGCCCTGCTTCATAAGGGAGTTAATAAAGATCCCGTGTGTGTTTCAGCTCTGGACGTTCTGAGAATGGCAACTTATGAAGGAGCTAGAGCCTACGGATTTTCGCAGAAGGGAATGCTTCAAGAGGGCTGGTTCGCTGATTTGGTGCTCGTAAATCTTGATAAGCCTCATTATATCGGTGTCAATGAGGAGAATTTAGCGGCGTATCTTGTTTATGCCGGGAGTTCCGCTGACGTTGAAGGCACGATGATTAACGGACGCTGGCTTTACAAGAACGGGGAATATCCAACGCTTGATTGTGAGGAGATTATGCAGAAGTCGCGTGAGGCTCGTGAAGCGATAACTAAGTAAATATTTTACCAGCAAGATTTATTAATTCGTGTTCAGGTTCTCCGATGTATGCTCCTTTTCGCCAGAATGCCTTGACCTCCCAAGTTACAGGCTCAGCATCAAGCGAGAATATCTCTATGTCATCGTCGCCGGAACCTGACATTTTCGTTGTCATCGCGGGAATTATTGTAACTCCCATTCCTGTAGCGGCCATTCGATAACAGGCTATGTTGCTCGAAAATTGCAGCTTAACTTCGGGCTTGACGTTATGAGCACGAAAATATTTATCGCAAAATGTCCTGATAGCGTGTTCCTGAAACAGCATGAAGAATTTCATCCCGTCAAGTTTCTCCGGAATTATCGCTCGTCTTTTGTCAATGCAAAAATCATCTGGGATTGTTCCGGCTTTAGCGATTAACACAAGCTCTTCTGAGTAAATTAATCTGCTGTCGAAGTTGTAATCACCTTCAGCCCAAGTTTCAGGCAAAATCAACAAATCAATTCTCCCAGACTTCAAGGCTTCACGTAATTTCTGGCCGCTCTCCGTGAAAATCTCAACGTTAATTCCCGGATATTTCCCGAAGAACTCAGGTAATAATTTCGGCATCATGTATGAAGCTCGGTCTCTTGATGTCCCAATTCGGAGCCGTCCGGTCATGTGATGAGTTATGTCCCGAATTTCTTTGCGCAAGTTCTCGTGTTCAAGCAAAATTCTCTTCGCCGTCTCAATATATTTCTCGCCCGCAAAAGTTAAGCTAATCGGATTAGTCGAACGGTCGAATATCTTCACGCCGAGTTCTTCTTCAACATCGAGAATATACCGGCTCAATGCTGGCTGTGAAATATGAAGCTCATTAGCGGCTTTCGTGATATTCTGAAGCTCCGAGACCTTGAGAATGTAATTAAGTTCGCGTAAGTTCATTATCTCGCCTGTTTCCTAAGTGTATGCTATTCATGCTTTAACTCCCATAATCTTTATTGCTGAGCGTAAGTTTATCATTTTCCCCGTTCTTATATTCCATAACCAAAAGTTTATATCTTTCATGAATAATTCTAATTTTACATTATGATATTCTCCTCGTAAAATTCACTCATTCCATTAGACAAGAAAATATTTGCAGGGGGATTAAAGCATGAACCTGACCAAGAAAATTTTATCGGCTCATCTCGCGAAGCCTTCCGACATGAAACCGGGAAGCGAAATTTACTTGAAAGTTGACCATACACTTACACACGACATTAACGCCGTCATGACTTATTTAGCGTTTGAAGCAATCGGCCTCGAACGTACCCAAGTTGAATTAAGCGTGAGCTACCTTGACCACAATTTATTATACTTGGACCATAAGACACCAGACGATCACATTTATTTACAGTCAGCCGCGAAGAAATACGGCGTTTACGTCTCACGTCCAGGCAACGGAATTTGTCATGCTGTTCATGTCGCGCGCTTCGGAAAGCCCGGAAAACTCAGCATGGGCGGAGACAGTCATACTCCTCACGGCGGAGCAATCGGAATGCTTTGTATCGGCGTGGGAGGAATGGACGTTGCTACAGCAATGACGGGCGTACCAATGAGATTAAAGATGCCGGAAGTCATTAATGTTAAGCTCACGGGAAAATTGCGGGCCGGATGCAACTCTAAAGACGTAATTCTTGAGATGTTAAGGCGTGTAACGAACAAGGGCGGACTTGGAAAAGTTTACGAATACACCGGCGAAGGCGCGGCCAATCTTGAAGTCCCGGAACGTGCGACTATTGCAAACATGGGCGCGGAAATGGGAGCGACAACGTCAATTTTTGCCAGCGATGAGAACGTCCGAAAATTCCTCAAGGCTCAAGGACGCGAACAGGATTATATCCCCCTTGCTCCTGATGAAGGCTCAGAATATGACGGAGTTATCGAGATTGATTTGTCGAGTTTGGAGCCTCTTTGCGCGTGTCCTCATCAGCCCGACAACGTTAAGCCTCTTCGTGAAGTTGAGAAACGTAACGTTCAGCAAGTCTTTATCGGAAGTTGTACGAATGCGAGCTACTCGGATATTGCGAAAGCCGCGTTAGTCATGAAGGGCCGAAAAGTCGCGGAAAATGTCAGCTGTACATGCGCAGTCAGCACGAAGTCAATTTACACTCAGTTATTGCGCGACGGTTATATTGAGATGATGCTTGATGCAGGTGTGAGATTTCTTGAGCTTGCTTGCGGGCCGTGTTGTGCGATTGGCCAGAGTCCGGCGACTAAGGGAGTTGCTGTTAGAACTACTAATCGCAACTTCAAGGGACGTTCAGGAAATCCAAACGCAGAAGTCTATCTTGTAAGTCCTGAGACTGCCGCCGCAACAGCAATAACAGGAACTTTCGCAAGCGCACGCGACATTCTCGGCGATGATGTGAAAATTCTTGACGCAATCCATGAGCCGGAAAATTACCCGATTAATGACAGCTTGATAATCCCTCCGTTAAGTCCGGAAGAAGCCGCAAAAGTTGAAGTCGTCAAAGGTCCGAACATCGCTTATCTTCCAGTCCCGGAAGCTCCCGAAGAAAACTTGACCGCGAAAATAAGCCTTAAGGCAGGCGATAACGTCTCAACAGATGACATTACACCGGCAAGCGCTGAGTTCAGCTCGATGCGATCAAATATTCCGTTGATGAGTAAATATTGCTTCCATCGTTACGACCCGGAATTTTCGGAACGAGCCAAAAACTTGGGAAAAAGTATCATCATCGGCGGCGAGAATTACGGACAAGGCTCATCAAGGGAACATGCCGCGATTAATCCGATGTTTCTCGGCGTTAAGTGCGTGATAGCTAAGAGCATTGCGCGCATTCACAAGGGAAACCTCATCAATCACGGAATTGTCCCGATGTTATTCGAGAACCCGGCTGATTATGACAAACTCGACCAGTTAGACACGCTAGAAATCCTGAGTTATCCCGAACAAATCAAAGCTAAGCGCATAAAGATTAGGGACGTTGAGAAAAACTTTGAGTTCTGGGCAAAACTTGACATGTCCGAGACGGAAATCGAAGCTGCTTTAGACGGAGGCCAATTACGACACCTTAAGAAGCAATTGCGGGAAATGGGAATTAACACGAAAGGAGAATAAATATCATGATAGCTTATGTAGGATGCAGGACAACCGAACAAAGAAACGCACGAGGCAAGGGAATTAGAGCGTTCAAGATTGATGATGCCGGGAACTGGACGGAATTTCAGACGCTCAAAACTCCGGAAGAAAACCCTTCATATCAGGCGCTTGACCATACGGGAAAATTTTTATACTCGGTTCATGGGGACTTCACGAAGGCTTCAAGCTACAAGATTAGAGATGATTACACTCTTGAACTCCTGAATGTAATTGAGCTTGGACCAACCGGACAAAATCCCGTCTTTATCGTTCCGGACAAAACGAACAAGTTTATGATTATCGCGTCGCTTCAGGGCGGAACCGTTCACGTAATCAAGAGAAATTCTGACGGCTCACTCGGTGAAATCGTACACAGAACTCATCTTGCCGGAAAAACAGAAGGCACAGTGTCATACGCTCATCAATGCATATGGGATAAGTCGCAAACGTTCTTGTTCGTCGTAACTCAAGGCAGGAATAAGGGCGATGAATGGGTGAAAGTCTTCAAGTTTGACGCTGACGCTGGAACTCTCACGGAAACGGACACTTACAAGGCCCGCCAATATTCAGAGCCTCGCCACGTCTCAATTCATCCGAATAATAAATTCGTGTATCTAATCAACGAAAAGGGAAATAGCATGACATTTTTTGAGTTCGATGATAAAGCTGGAAAATTATATCCGCGTCAAATTCTGCCGTCATTGCCAGAGACTTACACGGGAGAAGGCCAGGCGAGCGCGTCAATCATGAGTGAACACGGGAAAATTTTAATCGGCTCAAACAGAATACACGAGAGCATCGTAACTTACAGGATTAATCAGAACACGGGTTACATGAAACTTTTAGACTTTTATCCGACATTAGGACTTACGCCGCGTTTTATCACGTTCAACCCGGATTATTCGCGCTTCTACATTGCCAACGAGGACAGCGATACAATCGTCGAGATGAAACTTGACGAGGAAACTGGAAGGCTTGATTACACGGGAAGAATTATCGCGACTGAAAGCCCCGTTTGCATTACTTTCTTGCAGGAGGAATAAACAATGAACTTAGGGATAATCTCACTCATCGCCTTATTACTTGCTATAACAATCGGCTTCTTGAGAAATGCGAACGTCGGAGTTTTATGTTTGGGCTTCGCAATGATACTTGGGTTATGGTTCGGAATTCCGACGGGAAAATTATTAGCCGGTTTCAGCTCGTCAATTTTTATGCAGATGGTCGGCATCACGTATTTATTCGGCATCGTGAAAGTCAACGGGACACTTGAACTTCTCGCGAAAAAGTTACTCGGTCTTGTCGGTAAACAAGTTCACTTAATCCCGGTTGTATTCTTCATAATCGGAGCAATCTTAAGCGGCATAGGTCCCGGATCAATTCCATGTTTAGCGATTATTCCGGTTATTGCAATTCCTGTTGCCGTATCAGCCGGATTAAATCCCATAATGGTGGCGATAATCGGCGACTTCGGAGTTATGAGCGCGAGAACGAGCCCGTTAACTCCTGAGAGTGCCGTTGTCAGCGAATTAATGATTAAACAGGGACTTCCGGGAAATACTTTACCGTTAATGTTCTCGCTGATGTTCACGAGTATTATAATGGCATTGTTGGTGTTCGTGTATTATCACGGCTGGGAAATTGAAGAAAGAAAAGTTGAAGTTGACGAGAGCGCGGACGTTCCGAAGATGAATTTTACGAACGTTCTTAGCGTCTTAGCATTGGCCGTGTTAGCAATCGGCGTGTTATTCTTGAAGTGGAACGCTGGCTTTACGGGCTTCACCTGCGGAACAATATTAATCTGCTTAGGATGCGGCGATGAGAAAGCGGCGATGCGTTCAATCCCTTGGGGCGTAATATTCATGATAATAGGCGTTGGAGTGTTAATGCATATTGTTACGATTTCCGGCGGAATTGATTTACTCATCGAGGCCATGAAGGGAATTATGACTACACGGACTGCCGCGACAATAACCGGAGCACTCGCAGGAATTATGAGCTTGTTCAGCTCTGGATTAGGCGTAGTTTTCCCGACGTTGATACCGACAGCCGGAGGACTTGCCCAGAGTATGGGAGCTAATGCGATTGAACTTTGCGCGGCTATCGTAATTGGCGGAACAATCGCGGGCTTTACGCCTATGTCAGTAACTGGAGCGTTAATAATGGCCGGAGCTGCTCAACAAGAGAATGCGGAGACGAGATTTCCTCAGAATAGATTGTTTATTGAGCTGTTTGCTGTGTCGTTCATCGGGCTTGCTGTGCTGGGAGTTCTGGCGTATGCGGGACTTTACGGAATAACGATAAATATCGGAGCATAATTTTATTCTTCCCCAAATAGATATTTTTGCGTCGTGTTGTTTATCAAGTCTGCTGTTCTGTGGTTAGACTACGAGAAGCAAAAAAACTTTCTCCCCCGACTTTGTGAGAGTTAGGGGAGATTTTTTCACCTCTCATCAAGATAATTCTTAAGCGTCGTCATCAAGTCATCAATCCTGCTCTTCTTCGTCGGAACTTCCCATTTATACTGTTTCATTGGCTTTGCATAATCCCTCGCAATTGTCCCGTCCGTGTAAAAATTCACAGTCCTGACGTGCATATATTTCCCCTCGTCCAAGTCAACAATATAGCTCAACAAGCACGGCCCGAACTCTTTTCCCGGCTTAGCGTTGAAGTTTTTATCACGCTTCATCTGCCGTTTCGTTCGTTCTGTCGGAAACCAAATCGTATAAAACGCGGCCAATTCATTATTCCTGTCATACTCTATGTATTCAGTCTCAAGATAAACGTCATATTCTTTATCGCTACGGACAAAAATCATTCCTTCCGTGTCCTCCTGAACCTGAAAATCTGAAGTCGGCCTCGTCGTAAAATTCTTAGGCGTTTTATTCCGTGCAGTGTCAAAAAACTTCGTCAATACACTCGGAGCAATAGCAAAGTTCAAGTTCTGTCCGTCAGTCCGTAACATCGTGGGCATTCCGACAACCTCACCTTTAAGATTAATTAATGCGCCGCCGCTGGATCCCGGAGAAATTGGAGCAGTAAACTGAACCCAAGTGTTATTTTCACGAAATGCTGAGACAATCCCGTTTGAGACTGTCCCGCTTAACCCCTTAGGATTTCCGATAGCTAGTACGGCCTCACCTTGTCGCGGAAGTTTTGAGCTTATTGTCAGGAATTTCACAGGATACGGAGAATTTATCGTTAATAACGCCATATCTCGTTTAGCGTCGTAATCCTTCACGAGTGCATTATAGCTTTTGCCGTTGGCCGGAATTACCGAGATAAATTTTGCGTCGTCAATTACATGATAATTCGTTAAAATATCTCCGTTCGAGCTCACAAAAAAGCCGCTTCCTGTGCCTGTGTCCGTCTTGACTAGAACGATTGAGGGCATGACCTTTTCGACTAAATCAGCGTAATCCTGAGCAATGTTATTCTGAACCGGCAAATCTATTTTCAGGCTCTCAAGCTCACGTAAAACTTTCTCGTAATCCTTCGTCTTATCCGGCCTCGACGTGAAATAAATAAATCCCGCCAGACAAATTGAAGTTATCGTTGTCATTATCAGCGTGAGCTTCAACAGCAAATTGTTACTCTTATTTTTCTTCGGAGCCGCAGCAATCTCTTCTTCCTCGTCGTAATCATCGCCGTATAAATCCTCGTAGGCTTCGAGCAAGTAATCATAAGCCTGTTCAATATTCTCACGCATTCTCCGGGCTTCTCTGTATTCGGGGCTGTCAGGATTGAAGCGTCTTGTGTCGTAAATTGATATTTTCGTCCTGTAATTCTTCTCTATCTGGTCAATGTCTAAGTCTTCAGCGTCCGGAGAAATTCCGAGATATAAGCAGGCTTCTTCGAGTGTCATTAAATTTAATCCCGCCTTTCTTGTTAGAGTAAATTATTATAATTCAGAGTGTGTTATAATCGCAAAAAATTCGCAAGAAAATCTACGTGAAAGGAACAATTGACAATTGACAGCCGATAAACCAATTTTCCCAGTCAGAATTGCTCATGTGATTGGCAAAATGCGTAACGGTGGAGTTGAAGCCGTTGTGATGAACTATTACAGGAACATTGACCGGACAAAAATACAATACGACTTCATAATCGACGAAGATTCAGATAATCCCATTTTACAAGAAGAGATAAAAAGTTTAGGCGGCAGAATTATCATAGTTCCTCCTTACCAGAAACAATTTGCATACCAGCGAGCTTTGCACAAAATTTTCACGGAGAACAAATATCCTCTCGTTTACTCACATATTAACACGCTGTCAATATTCCCGTTATTCGCGGCATGGCGTGCTGGAGTTCCTATTCGAGTTGCTCACAATCACAGCACAGCCGGCAAGGGAGAGTTTAAGCGTAACATCCTGAAATATTCATTGCGTCCATTCGCTAAGATTTTCCCGACCGAGTTATGCGCCTGTTCTCAATTCGCCGGAGAATGGCTGTTCGGCAAAAACGCTGACTTCCTCGTATGGCCTAATGCGATTGACACTGAACGCTTCTCTTATGACGAAAAAGTTCGTGAGGAGATGCGGAAAAAGTTAAACGTTGAGAATAAATTTGTCGTCGGCCACGCCGGAAGGTTCATGATGCAGAAAAATCATAAATTCCTGCTTGACATATTCGCCGAGATTAAGAAGCTCAAACCTGAAGCCGTGTTATTGCTCGCAGGAGACGGGCCTTT